>CAIVPY010000288.1 GCA_903907885.1 uncultured Bacteroidota bacterium | reverse complement strand
TTACCCTTGCCAAGGTAAATGCAATAAAGAGAAAAGGTTTACTAAAAAATAGGAGAATAGTCATATTCCTATTTTGCAGAAGTAAATTATTGAAACTATAAGCCAAACTTATACCTATGGGCGTATAAAAAATGTATTGATATGCATAAAAAAACTACACGAAAATTTTCTATAATCTTATAAGCCTTTTCGTAGGCAATACAAATAAAGACTCTCCACCTTAGTTCTAGCCCATGGAGTTTTACGAAGAAATTTCAAACTTGACGATATGCTAGGGTTGTTTTTAAAGCTATTCACATTTATTTTTTCTCCCAATTCATCCCAACCAAAGGTGTTTACCAAATGGGTTAATATGGCTTCGAGGGTTTTTCCATGAAGTGGATTTTTGGGTTGAGTTTTCATAAACTAAGATTAGCTATATCTAAGTTCAAAATTCTGACCTAGATATACCTTACGCACCATCTCGTCATCGGCCAACTCTTGGGCAGTGCCTGTTTTTAGAATTTTACCCTCAAACAAAAGATAAGCTCTATCCACAATCGAAAGGGTTTCGTGAACATTATGATCGGTGATTAATATCCCGATATTTTTATGTTTAAGTCTTGCTACAATCTGTTGGATGTCCTCCACAGCAATCGGGTCGATACCTGCAAAAGGTTCATCTAACAGAATAAATTTAGGATTTACCGCCAAGGCACGTGCAATCTCAGTTCTACGTCTTTCGCCCCCACTCAAAACATTACCCATGCTTTTGCGTACTTTGTGTAAAGTGAATTCGCTAATTAGTGATTCTAATTTTTCTTCAATTTCGGCCTTAGGAATATTGTTCATTTCCATCACCGACCTAATATTATCTTCTACACTCAATGTCCTAAATATACTAGGCTCTTGAGGTAGATATCCCAACCCTTTTTGAGCCCTTTTGTACATGGGTAAATTGGTTAGTTCTTCACCATCTAATAACACACGACCAGCGTCTGGCTTTATCAAACCTACTGTCATGTAAAATGAAGTGGTTTTTCCTGCCCCATTTGGTCCTAACAATCCTACACACTCTCCTTGGTTTACTTCAATGCTTACATTGTCAACCACAGTGCGTTTCTTGTATCGTTTAACTAAATTTTCGGAACGTAAAATCATGATATGTTATTAGGTTAAAAACTATCTATTAATAAGCCCTTCCGCTATTTCCTTCAACAAAATTGATAAAGGCTTTGTTCACCACTTTATTACCCCCTGGTGTTGGGTAATCACCGCTAAAATACCAGTCACCCGTATGGTCTGGACATGCTATGTGAAGATTTTCGATGCTATTAAATATTACTTCTACCTCAGCATTAATATCTTTTGGTTTAGCTATTTGCGAAATTTTAGCTGAAATTTCCTCAACCGAGAAAATGGCATATAATTCTTTCACATAATTCACCATCTCCTCTTTAGGTTTATTTTCTTGGGCTTTGCATTTCTGATAAACCTTATCTAAAACTGCCTCTTTTTTATGGTCTTTAATTAATTCAATCAAAGCCTGAAAAGCAATAAAATCCTTCATTTTGCTCATATCAATACCATAACAATCAGGGTAGCGAATTTGAGGAGCTGATGATACGATAATGATTTTCTTTGGATGTAATCTATCTAAAATTCGCAGAATACTTTGTTTTAAAGTAGTACCACGAACTATCGAATCGTCAATAACCACAAGGGTATCGGTGTCATTGTTGATAATACCATAGGTCACATCATACACATGGGCTACCATGTCTTCGCGATGGGCATCATCCGTAATAAAAGTTCTTAGTTTAGCATCCTTCACCGCCACACGTTCACGTCTTGGGTGGGTTTTCAGAATGCTCATAATTTGAGTTGGATCGGGCTGTGCACCTAGCTTGGCTATTTGATCTGCTTTCCACACATCCAACAAATCAGTAACTCCATCTATCATGCCATAAAAAGCAACAGCTGCGGTGTTAGGTATATAGGAGAATACGGTGTTTTTAAAATCATTACGTACCTGTTTCATGATAATGTCGGCTAGCAAATAGCCGAGCATTTTACGCTCTTTGTAAATATCTCTGTCGTTACCTCTCGAAAAATAAATACGTTCAAACGAACATGATTTTTTCTCTAAAGCGGGCTTGATATTAATCTCTTCAATATGTCCATTTTTCTTAATAATCAAGGCATTTCCAGCACCAAGTTCTTTTATTTCACGAATCGGAATATTGAAACCAGTTTGTATGGCAGGCCTTTCGCTTGTTACCACAGCAAACTCATCATTATAGTAATAAAAACATGGTCTGATACCATTTGGATCACGCATCACAAAAGCATCTCCGTGACCAATCACACCTGCCATCACATAGCCACCATCGGCTTCTTTCAAGGCACGTTTTAGGACGTTAGACACATTTACATTTTCGGCAATTTTATCTGTAATCTGCTTATTGCTATGACCTTCAAGTTTGAATCGAGTAAAATTTCTTTGCACTTCATCATCCAAGAAATGGCCTATTTTTTCTAGTAAAGTAACCGTATCGGCACGTTCAACGGGGTGCTGTCCCAAACTTACCAAAACATCAAACAGTTCATCAACATTTGTTAGGTTGAAATTACCTGCCAACATCAAGTTGCGGCTAATCCAATTGTTTTCGCGAAGGAAAGGATGACATAAATCTACGCTATTTCCTCCATGTGTACCATATCTTAAATGACCTAGCAAAACCTCGCCCATAAACGGCACGTTTTTCTTCACATAATCAGCATCATTCATTTGTTCCTTGCTTCCCGATTTGCTAATTTTCTTCGAAATGCTCTCGAAAATCTCGGCAATGGCACCACTGGCGTTGGCTCTTTTTCGGTATATAAATGTCTCGCCTGGTTCAGGATCTAGTTTCACAACTCCCACTCCTGCTCCATCTTGACCTCGGTTATGTTGCTTTTCCATCAACAAATACAGTTTTTGCAAACCATATTGTGCAGAACCATATTTTTCTTGGTAATAAGATAAGGGTTTTAGCAATCGAATAAGGGCAATGCCACATTCGTGTTTTATATCGTCACTCATAATAAAAATGAAGCAGCAAAGCTAATTTTTTTGTTGAAAGGGATGTATAAAAAATCTCAACATTATTATTTATTCTCGCTTATAACTTTATCCATAACCGACATAAAATCAGCAGGACCGAGGTAACCAGGTTGCATCAACAAGCTGCGTTTTATGGGAGAAATAAAATAAGTGGTTGGAAAACCTGTTGACTCTCCCCTATTTAGCTGGCCAAAGAATTCGGCTGCTGAGTATGTTTGGCTATCAACTTTGTATTTCAAATCTCGCAATTCAGGGTTGAATTTTATAGCAATAAAATGTTGGTTTAGTTTTTTAACAACATCCGCATTTGCGTAAGTATCGCGATCCATGCGCTTGCACCAGCCACACCAATCTGTGTAGGCATCTATCAATAGTATTTTTCCTTGTTTTTGAGCCAATGGATAACCTTCGTTCCAAGAGTACCATTTGAGGGTTTCTTGCTGTTTAGGAGCAAATGATACAATTATTGGAAGGATGACAATAAGTAATATTAGCTTTTTCATGTATTCAAATATGTTATGGCAATTTCAATTAAACAAATATTGCACCAAAAAATTATTTAAGAATGCGGGGATTTTGTTCTTGGAATGGAGTTTTGGGGTTTAGGCCAAATAAGGATTATGTTGTCAAAAATAATAACTCTTGCCAAAATTAGAACTATTTGTTAGTGACAAAAACAAATAAATTTTCATTTTGAAAATATCAAAAAATATCAATGTCTTCATAACAAAAATAAATCCACAATAGTTTTCCTACTCCACAAACTTCCTAATTTCAAAAGCCAATCTGTCTGTATCAATTTTCTCGAAAGGATGGGCCGTGTTGGGCAATACCAATAATTGCGGGTTTTTCATGGTTCGGTAAATTTCAAGTGTTTCTTCCAAGCTACTGGTTTTGTCTCTATCGCCAATGGCAAGCATAGTGGGCTGATGAATAGATGCCAAATCTTCATTGGTCAGCACATATTCTTTGGCCATGTTTATCAGCATTTCTGAAGTGCTTTTCAACAGGTTCTTCCACATGTTCATGCCATGTAAAATAGTTAGTTTTTCAACATACGAAGGCACTTTATCCATCATTTTGTCGGCATCAAGCATACCCGTTTCTTTGGCAGTGCTAGTTGGGTCCCATTTGAATTTTGTATTGATGGTGAAAATTTTCTCTACCCTATCTGGGTTTTTGGTGGCAAAATAGATGGCGGCATAACCACCCATACTGAATCCCAGAAGATTCACTTTTTCAATCTTATTATCGTCAAGATATTTTAAAATATCGGCCGCAAAAGTGGGGAAGGTCAATCCTTGTATGGGTATAAGGTTTCCACCATGTCCGCTAAAATTGATGGCATGTGTAATATAAGATGCGTCCAAAGCCTTACGTATTTCATCAAACTGAGACTTTGAAGCCAGTGCTCCATGCAAAAATAAGAGATTTTTCATGTTTTGAATTTTGGGTGTAAATTATGTAAAATGTTTATGGATTGGGTAAAAATTTTCTTACTTAGAGTATCAGGCTTTGAGCCAAAATAAAAAAAAGTGTCTTGCAGAAATTGAGTTAAGGTGTAGTTTTGCCCTCGCTTTTGGTTCTCGACACGAGTCGGGATGAAAAGGGAATCAAGTGAAATTCTTGAACAGTACCCGCTGCTGTAAGCACCGATTTACCAAGTGGTATATCAAAAATTTTTGTTTCCTTCTTGTCACTGCATCTTTTGGATGTGGGAAGACTAACAAAAATGGTGCAAGTCAGAAGACCTGCCTTATGCAAAATATTATCATTGTAGCTTTCGGGAAAAAAGGCTGTGTGATACGAAAAAGGTATATCTCATTTATTGTCATTCCTCATTCGTATTCATTCATTTTCATTCTCCTGGCTCAACAATTGTTTCAAAACAAATGAAAAAATATTGTTGTATGCTTTTCTGTTTGGTGCTGCGCTTATGGGCTGTGGCACAAGCTTATCAATCGAATCCGATTGACAGCAACAAACAGGTATTGCCTAACAAAAACTTAAAGCCAATAGATATTTATGCCAACAAACTAGATGCTTTTAAAACAGGTGTAAAAACGCAGCATATTGATACCTTATTTATCCAAATCCAACAAGCCAATTCGGTGGCAGATGTGCTGAGCAAATACAGCCAAATATTTATCAAATCCTATGGTGTAGGTGGATTGGCAACAGCAGGTTTTAGGGGCTCTTCGGCCAACCAAACTGCTATACTCTGGAATGGATTTAACCTACAAAGCCCTATGCTTGGACAATCAGATTTTGCTTTGCTACCCACTAGCTTGTTCGAAAATGTGTTAGTAGAGTATGGCAGCACATCTAGCATATACGGAAGTGGAGCAGTGGGTGGCTCGGTTATATTGCAAAATGGTGCCTTATTTCAGTCAGGATTGAGAAGCCAATTCAGTTATTCATTTGGTAGTTTTAACAACCAACAACAAGTTCTAAAAAAGTCGTATGGCAATAAAAAAACTTTTTCATCTATCAAATTATTTAATCCATGGGGCGACAATGAATACACCTTTTTAAACCAAGGAAAAGAACAAAAGCAAACCAATGCCAAACTGCAACAAAGCGGCCTTTTATGGGATGAATACCTTCAAATAAATACCCACAACCAAGTTTCATTGCACTTGTGGGTGCAGGGCAGCGACAGGCAAATACCACCTGCCATCAATACCCTAGATAAAAAAGCCAATCAACAAGATGAAAGTTTGAGACTAAGCACTGAGTGGAAATACATGAGAAAGCTTTATCAATTGAATCTTCGCTCAGCATTGTTAAAAGAAAGAATTGCCTATAGCGACACCAACCTAAGTAAAAGCTCAGCCAATAGCGGCCAATACAATACGTTTATTGAGAATTATTTCCATCCTTTCCAAAATCATTATATTCAATTGTCGGCTAATTATAGCTATACCGAGGCTAACTCTGATGCATACTCCGAGAGCAAGCAACAAAACAGATTGGCTTTGTTTGCATCTTATAAAATCGTATCAGATACATATAAACTTAGTACTTGCATAAACAGTCGCAAAGAGATTATCAATGGGCAAGACGCACCTTTGGTTTCTTCATTGGGTTTTGAGTTTACAGGGATAAAAAACTTCAAGCTATCTTACAATATTAACCAAAGTTATAGACTACCCACATTCAACGAACTATATTGGAACGATGCCTTTGCCAAGGGAAATATACATCTAAAACCAGAGCAAGGTTGGAGCGAGGAATTCACAGCAAAATATGTTTTACCAAAAGACAAATTCAAAAAAATACAGAGCGAAATTACTTCAAGTTTATACTACCGATATATGGATGATTTTATCCAATGGACCATTAGCAATGGCTATAGCAGCCCAATGAACATCAGTCAAACAAAAAGCATGGGATTAGAACTACAAGCAGACATAAACTATGCCATGAAAGACTCCCGAATATTTATGAAGGCCTTATATGATGCCAGTCAATCTACCATTGAAAAAAGTTATCTAAGCGGTGATGCTTCATTGGGCAAACAAATAGCCTATTCACCACGACTTAAGTACAGCCTGACATTGGGAGCAAACATCAAATCCTTTTATCTTTTATATAATCATACTTATACAGGCATTCGCTTCACCTCAAGTGACAACAATGAATGGTTAGATTCATATAGTATTGGCAATTTCTCAGTTGGACAAAATATCAAAATCAAAAAAATCATTTTTAGCTATAACCTAAACATAAACAATGCTTGGAACGAGAATTACCAAGTGATTGTGAATAGGGCTGTTCCTATGCGTCATTATCAATTCACGCTATCGATAAAAATTTAAACTATAGATATATGAAAAACAATTACAAATTAGCATTAACAGCTATCATCATTGTGTTTACATTTGGTGTAAAAGCACAAACATCAACCTTTGAAGAAATAACTTTAAGTCCAAACACATTTAACAATGGAAAAGACTGGAAAAAAGGATTTCAAAGTCAATCAGTATTTTATTCAAATAAATATGATACGGCAGGCGGTTATGTATCGTGGAGTGGCTTTGGTGTATCAAACAAAAAAGATAGTGTTAGTGAGGGTTATTTTGCTGAAGGAAATTCAATTACAGGTGGTGGACATAATAATTCAAATAATTATGGGGTTGCCTATGGAAAGGGCTATATAAAAATTAAAGGCATGATACCAGAAGTTACTTCGTTTGGATTTTATATTAACAATAATTCTTACGCATACTATAGCATGAAAAAAGGAGATACATTTACTCGTAAATATGGAGATACTACAGGTACAAAAAGTGGATTATCTCAAGGTTCATACCCTGATTATTTATTGGTACGTTTTAATGCATTTAGAAGTGGGGCGAAAATAGATTCTGTTGTTGATTTTTATTTGGCTGATTACAGATTTGCAGACAATAGTAAAGATTATATCGTAAAAGATTGGCAATGGGTCAATTTAAAACCATTTGGAATTTTTGATAGCCTTACTTTTAGTTTTATGTCGAGCGATACCTTTGGTGGATATGGCATTAACACACCCACTTATTTTTGTTTAGACGATTTTACTGCTTTAGGTAGTGGCGTTATCGAAACCCTATTATCAAACGATGTAACTGTTTTCCCTAACCCAGCAACCAATCAATTGTTTATTGATTTACCTAAAAACATTAGAACATTTGAATGCATTGTATCAGATATCAATGGCAAAGAAATCATGAGCGAATCAAACTCAAACAACATGGATGTTTCAGGGTTAAACAGTGGGTTGTATTTCATGACTATCAAAACGGATATGGGTATGGTAATCAAAAAATTTGTTAAACAATAAATCACATTTGTGTAAAGACGTTTAATCAAACGTCTTTACACAACCATTTAATAAAAAATATTGCCATACTAATTGATGAAAAAAATAATACTGTTATTTGCCATTGGATTGATTATACTATCCATGCAATCATGCGACAAGGCACCTTTGAATCAACCCAATGTTGTATTGCCCGATTCGTTGCGTGAAGGCATCTTTGTGTTGAATGAAGGAAATTTCCAATCAGGTAATGCATCGCTAGATTATATCGATGTGTATGGCAATGCCTATTACAGCGATGTGTTTAAAGTAGCCAATGGCAAGCCTTTAGGTGATGTTCTACAATCCATGAATATCATAAATGATAAGATATACTTAGTGATAAACAACTCCGGAAAAATTGAAATCATTGATAAAAAAACATTTAAAAGTATTTCAACTATTTCGGGTTTACGTTCGCCAAGATACATTTTACCCATATCATCAAACAAGGCTTACGTAAGTGATTTGTATGATAATTCAATTGCTGTTGTTGACCTATCAAACAACAGCATTATAAAAAAAATACAAACACAAACCTGGACCGAACAAATGATTTTGTCAGGCAACAATGTACTGATTACTTGCCCAAATAGTAAATACATTTTAGGTATTGATATTGCTACAGACGAGATAAAAGACAGCATTGAACTTTCGTATGGAACTGAATCAATACAACAGCAAAACGACTCTACCTATTGGATTCTTTGCTCTGGCAATCAAACAAAAAATATAAATGCTGGGCTTTATAAAATCATTTATAATAATTCAACTTTTAAAGTGTCAAAGACTTTTGTTTTTGCGTCTAACGAATTACCTAATAAACTCCTTTTAAACAAAAACAAAACCTCATTGTACTGGATAAAAAAAGATATTTATAAAATGAGTGTAAGCGATAGCATTTTACCAAATACTCCATTGATTTATGCTGATGGAAAAAATTATTATGGTATGGCTTTGGACAAAAAGTACGATGAATTATATGTGAGCGATGTGTTGGATTATGTTCAAAAATCTAAAGCATATAGATACAGCGCTACTATTGGACAAATCAAGGGATTGTTTAATTCAGGAACCATTACCAGAGATTTCTATTTCAATTATTGATGACGAAACCAATAGTAGCAAACGAATCAAAAGAAAACCTTGCACTTAGTAAAAACAACCTAATCGAAGGGATTCATTTTTACAAAGAGTCAGGCTATATGGTATTTACAGAAACCTATCACAAGCTACGTGGCATATGCTGCCAAAGCGGTTGCAGGCATTGCCCATATGGATATAAAAAAAGAAAATCTATGTAATAGTTAACTCCTACACCAACATTTTTACTGGATTTTCAAGGAAGTCTTTGAGTGTTTTTAAGAAGGCTGAACCAACAGCACCATCAACTGCTCTATGGTCACAACTTAAAGTTACCTTCATCACATTGCCAACCACCATTTGTCCATTTTCAACTAGCACTGTTTCAGTAGCAGCCCCTACAGCCAATATACAAGCATCAGGCGGATTGATAATAGCGGTAAACTGATCAATGCCGAACATGCCTAAATTTGAAATGGTAAAAGTACTTCCTTCAAATTCAGAAGGCTGTAATTTTTTGTTTTTAGCTTTATCTGCCAATTGTTTCACCTCGGAACTAATGTGTGAAATGGTTTTGTTATCAGCAAATTTCACCACTGGAACTATTAAGCCATCCTCAATAGCCAC
>CAIVPY010000287.1 GCA_903907885.1 uncultured Bacteroidota bacterium | reverse complement strand
TGGAAATTGATCTTGTGGAATATGTGGTAAAAATGCTTTTGCATCCACAAAAATTCCATGTCCGCCTATTGGTTTAACAATTGGAATTCCATATTCTATCATCTTATTTCCTAAGTATAAAACCTGTCCAACTCGAGCATGTTGATGGAAGTCATCAACACTCTCTCTGATTCCAATAGCAATGGCTTCCATATCACGTCCAGCTAAACCACCATAAGTTGGCATGCCTTCATATACAACCACTAGATTTCTTGCTTTTTCGTAAGTGTCTAATTCATTTGTAGCCAAAAATCCACCAATGTTTACTAAAGCATCTTTCTTGGCACTCATAGTAGCTCCATCTGTATAAGAACAGATTTCTTTTACAATATCCTTGATAGAAACTTTTTCATATCCTTTTTCACGTTCTTGAATAAAATAAGCATTTTCAGCAACACGTGTCATATCGTGAATAATTCTGATGCCATGTTTTTTTGTATACGCACGCAATTCTTTTAAGTTTTGCATACTAACTGGTTGCCCACCTGCTAAGTTTACATTTGTGGCTATGCTCACATAGGGTATTTTAGATGCACCATGTTTTTTAACTATTGCATCTAATTTATTTAGGTCAACATTACCTTTAAAAGGGTGTTCATTATTTGGATCATGTGCTTCGTCAATAATGATTTCTTCAAATTTTCCACCGGCAAGTTCTTGATGTAAACGAGTAGTAGTAAAGTACATGTTTCCTGGTACGATATCACCTTTTTTAATTAGAATTTTTGAAAGGATATTTTCGGCACCACGACCTTGGTGTGTAGGAATTACATGTTTGTAACCATAAATTTCCTGAACCGACTTTTCCATATTATAAAAACTACGACTACCTGCATATGCTTCATCACCCATAAACATACCACTCCATTGGCGGTCGCTCATGGCATTGGTGCCACTATCTGTTAGTAAGTCAATATATACATCATCCGAATGTAATAGAAAAGTGTTGTAGCCTGCTTCTTTAATAGCCTTGGCACGTTGTTGACGGGTAGTCATTTTAAGAAGTTCTACCATCTTCATTCTATAGGGCTCAGCCCAAGAGCGTTTGTTTGTTTGCTTTTTCATTTTATTATTTTGTTGTTATTTTTTTTTATATTTCATCAATGGACATTTTCAATTTAACTTTATGAGAGTTAACCAAGTCTTTAACTATTATTCCTGCAGTAATTGCTAAGTTTCTTAGATTAAGCAATTCAATGGAGTAATATTTATGTTTAAATTCTGTTTCTGTTTTTTCAATAATGGAATTAATGATATCAATTGCATCATCGTAGTTGTAATTTTCAGATTGGAATGTAATAGTGCTCATCATATCTTTAAGCGATTCAATTTGATTTTGAACCCATTTATTATCTAAAAAAGCTTCAGTGTTTTCAATCTCTTGTTTTGATAGTGTTGTATGTAGTTTAATTGTTTTTACAATATTTACTGCTGCTTCGTGTGAAAACACCAAAGCTTCTAAAAGTGAGTTTGATGCTAATCTATTTGCTCCATGTAGTCCGGTGCATGATACTTCACCCAAAGCATATAAATCTTCAATATTTGTTTGGGCTTTACTATTTACTTTAATACCCCCACTTTGATAATGTGCCGATGGAACTATTGGAATTAAATCTTTAGAAAAATCATAGCCTACATCTTTTAATTTTTCAGTAATAATTGGAAAGTGGTTTTCAAAAGCTTTCATATTTAGATGTCTCATATCCAAGTAAACGAATTTGCTTTTTTTAGCTTGCATATGTTCAAATATGGCCAAACTTATGATGTCTCTTGTGGCTAATTCACCTCTTTTATCGTAGGCAAATAAGAAACGACTTTCGTCTTCATCAATAATATGAGCGCCAAATCCTCTTACAGCCTCCGAAATTAAAAATGAAGTTTCTTTTTTATTTTCTTCATACAATGATGTGGGATGAAACTGAACAAATCTCATGTTTTGTAATTCAGCTCCAGCTCTTTTTGCCATTGCATATCCATCACCTGTAGCAACCTTGGGGTTCGTAGTGTTTTTATATACCTGTCCACATCCTCCTGTTGCAAGTATGGTTACAGCAGCATATATAGTTGTTGTTCTGTTTTTTAATTCTTCAAAAATTTTAACTCCATTACATCTTTTATTCCCATTTGAGTTTTCAATAAGTAAATCAACAACTACTTGATGTGGAATTATTTTTATGTTTTTGCGTTTTTGTACTTGATTAAGTAAAACAGTTTCAATTTCAAAACCTGTTTTATCTTTATGATGTGCTATGCGAGGCGCAACATGCCCACCTTCTAAAGCTAAGTGAATATTTCCATTTGATTTTTTATCAAACTGTACACCTAAATGAATTAGTTCTTTAATTCTTTCGGGTGCTTTGCGTATTACCATTTCAACAATAGACTTATCACATAAACCTGCACCACATTTAAGTGTATCATTAATATGATCTTCAAACGAGTCGTTAATGGTATCTAATACAGCAGCTATCCCACCTTGAGCATATCTTGTGTTGCTTTCAATAGCATCTGATTTGGTAATGATGCTAATTTTTAATTCGGGATTTAAAGTGTTTATTTTGGCTGCTAACGACAAGCCTCCAATACCCGAACCTACTATTAGAATATCTGTGTTTTTCATTTTTAATTAGATAACGATAACATTCTATTAAGTGGAATTATGGCCTTTTGGATCACATTGTCAGACAAGATAATTTCGGGCGATTCGTTTAGCAAACATTTGTATAGTTTTTCCATTGTATTCACTTTCATATATGCACATTCGCTACAGGCACAAGTATTATCTTCTTTTGATGGAACGGGAATAAGCGTTTTATTAGGTACTTCTTGCATCATTTTATGCAGGATACCCACTTCAGTTGCTATCAAAAATTCGTTGCATGGGTCTTTTTTTACAAATTCAATCATTGCTAAAGTAGAACCTATAAAGTTGGCTACTTTTAGTATGTGTGATTCGGATTCAGGGTGTGCAATTATTTTAGAATTAGGGTGTTTTTTATGAAGTGCAAGTAATTTCTCGAAAGAAAAAGCTTCATGAACTACACATGCTCCATCCCAAAGCAAAAGTTCTCGACCTGTTTCGCTTGCTAAATATTTTCCTAAATTTCTATCAGGAGCAAAGATTATTGCTTGCTCTTTTGGTATTGATTCAATTATTTTTTTTGCATTAGAAGAAGTACAGATGATATCACTTAATGTTTTTACATCAGCTGAACAGTTTATATAAGTGATTGCAATATGATTAGGGTGTTTTTCTCTGAATGCTTTAAAGTCAGTTGCTGTGCAAGATTCGGCTAAAGAACAACCCGCTTCTAAATCAGGTAATAATACTTTTTTATTTGGATTTAAAATCTTGGCAGTTTCAGCCATAAAATGAACAC
>CAIVPY010000286.1 GCA_903907885.1 uncultured Bacteroidota bacterium | reverse complement strand
TCTTCAGCGAGCATCAGTGCCTCAGGCAAGAGACCATCTCCCCCTACTCACTCCTTAAAGTCATCTCACCAAGAGCGTGACACTTCCTATGGAGCCGCCCAAAGTGAAAACAACAACACCAACAGTAAGTTTACTTCCATCTAATTTAATATTTTCTAGACGTGTGATGATACCAACTGTTGTAATCATACAGCTAGCCAAAGCTGTGGCAACCAAATCAGTAGGCGAAAAATAGGCACCTTGTCCAAAGTTATCTGTTGGTGCATCAGTTAAAATATTTGTTCCCGATTGAAGGTGTGTACATTCTGCTCTTAATTGTCCTTGATAAATTACTTCTGCTGTATTCATATTTTTATTTTATGTTTGAATGGGAAACGAAAATAATAAAGTGTTGCAAAAAACAATCACAATTCATTTATTTATCATGTTTTTGGGCATAAATATTTATGCGCAAAATGCACCTATTACAGAGGCTCAAATGTTATATATGAATGATTATCAATTCGGAGTAAATGCAAACACTCATGGTTTAGGTGGAATAAATTTTAGATATGGTTGGCACAAAACAGGTTTTAAAAACAATGTTTTTGAAACAGAATTGGCAATTATTCAACATCCCAAAGAGGTAAAAAGAGATGGATATAACAACAATCCAAGTCAGTACAAATTTGGCAAACTAAACAATTTGTTTTTTTTGAGAATTGGGTATGGAAATATAACCAATTTAACAGAACGAACATATAAAAACGCTTTGGGACTAAATTTGATTTATGCAGCAGGTATTAATCTAGCATTACTTAAACCATATTACTTAGATGTGGTTCAACTAGATAAACACCGCAATGTAAATATTGTTACATCCAAATTTGTACCTGATAGTACTGGAGAATATAACATTTATGGAAGTTCGAGTTTTGCACAAGGACTTGGCGAAACAAGCGTAAAATTAGGTGCTTACGGACGATTAGCTTTAGCAGTGGAGTGGGGGCAATACCCTGATGAATACAAAACACTAGAATTAGGGATTGTAGCGGATGGCTTTTCGGATGGAATTCCAATAATGAGTGGATATGCAGCCGAAAGGTATTTTGCAGGACTCTATTTAGCATTTAATTGGGGTTGGAAAAATTAAAAATTATTAACTATAACTATTTTATTGATGATTGAATTACCAGTATTAACTGAAGTGAGAATAAAAAAACCAAGTTGGTTAAAAGTAAAACTACCTACGGGAGACAGTTATAGAAACGTTCGGAAAATTGTTGATCAGTACAAGCTTCATACCATTTGTGAAAGTGGAAGTTGTCCTAATATGGGCGAATGTTGGGGAGAAGGAACAGCAACATTTATGATACTTGGAAATATATGTACACGAAGTTGTTCGTTTTGTGCTGTTGCAACTGGTAGAGCTCATAATTATAATTTAGACGAACCTCAAAAAGTAGCAGAAGCTATCAAGTTAATGAAAGTGAAACATGCGGTTATTACATCAGTAAACAGAGATGAATTGCCAGATAAAGGCGCAACAGTGTGGGCTAATACAATAAGACTTATCAAAGAACTTAATCCAACTACTACAATGGAAACATTAATTCCAGATTTTCAATCTAAATGGGATTTACTATATAAAGTAATTGATGAAAAGCCAGAAGTAGTAAGTCATAATATGGAAACAGTAAAAAGACTATATCGCAAAATTAGACCTCAAGCAAAATACGAACGCAGCTTAGAACAAATACTAAAAACAAAAGAAAGAGGTTTAAGAACCAAATCAGGGGTGATGTTAGGCCTAGGTGAAACGGATGAAGAGGTTTATGAAGTAATGGACGATCTAATAAAGCATGGCTGCGATGTACTTACTCTTGGTCAGTATTTACAACCCACCAAAATGCACGTTGCAGTTGAAGAATTTGTTACACCTGAAAAATTTCAACATTTTAAACAGGTAGGATTAGAAAAAGGCTTAAAATATGTTGAAAGTGGTGCATTGGTTCGTTCAAGCTATCATGCAGAAAAACACCTTGCATAATGTAAACAACAATCAGTGAAATACCTTTAGTTATTTAATACTCATTTCATACTTTTGTTTGTCATGCCTAATTCAACATCCAAGATAAAACACTTTAGATACCTATTGTTTTTAATAGATGTTCTTAAATTGGCGTTAACTGCCTTTGGAGGGCCACAAGTTCATTTCACCCAAATGCACAAAATACTGGTTATTAAAAAAAAATATATCAGCGAAGCTGAGCTTAAAGAATTAAATTCATTATGCAGCATGCTCCCTGGCCCCACATCCACTCAAACTATTACGGCCATAGGCTTTAAAATGGGAGGCCCCTCATTGGCATTTTTAACCCTTAGTACTTGGGTTTTACCCGCTTCGCTACTTATGCTTATTTTTGCCATTGTGCTTACATTGTTTGACATAAATAATCCTAAATTAGATTTTTTAAAATTTATACAGCCTATGGCAATAGGTTTTATTGTTTTT
>CAIVPY010000285.1 GCA_903907885.1 uncultured Bacteroidota bacterium | reverse complement strand
ATAATAGTTGTAGTGTCAAATCCAATGGATACCATGACATACTTGGCTTTAAAAGCTACCGGTTTGCCAAAAAACAGAATTATTGGAATGGGTGGATTGTTAGATAGCGCTCGTTTTAAAGGATATTTAGGCTTAGCTTTAAACCAACCTACTGCAGATATTCAAGGAACTGTTATAGGCGGTCATGGCGATACAACTATGATTCCTTTGACCCGTTTAGCAACTTTAAATGGTGTACCCGTTTCTAGCAAGTTAAGTGCAGATCAGTTAAAAGAAATTAGTGATGCAACTATGGTTGGAGGTGCTACACTAACAAAATTATTAGGAACTTCGGCTTGGTATGCTCCAGGTGCTGCAAGTGCATTTTTAGTTGAAAGTATTGTGCGTGATCAAAAACGTATAATGCCTTGTTGCGTAGCTTTAGATGGTGAATATGGTCAAAAAGATATTTGCTTAGGGGTGCCTGTAACTATAGGTAAAAATGGTTGGGAGGCTATTGTTGACTATAAATTATCTACAGAAGAGCAAGAATTATTCAACAAGAGCGCAGATGCAGTTCGTAATATGAACAATGTATTAAGTGAAATAGGGGTATTATAATTTTCAATTCTTTTCAATTATAAAAAGGCTGTCTCAAAAGAGCAGCCTTTTTTTTATTTCATCCTGAAAAAAATACGTTTCATCTAAAATGAATAAAGTAATTCGTCATTTGAATTCATTTTTGTATCGCAAATTTTGAATATAAAATGAAAACAAAACTATTTTTACTAAACTTATTATTGCTCGTTTTTTTTAAGGGCATTTCACAAAATCAAACCCAAACGGTTAGAGGAATTATTGTAGATAAGGAGTCTAAAATTCCATTAATTGGGGCAACTGTTCAAGTGATAAATGGCATTGTTATGGGGGCTACCACAGATCCAAATGGTACTTTCAGAGTTTTAAAAGTGCCAGTAGGAAGAAAAACAATTAAGGTTAGTTATTTGGGTTATGAAACAATGACGATACCAGATGTGATGGTTACTGCCGGTAAAGAAGTAGTTTTAACTCTTTCTTTAACCGAAGCCATTACAAAAATGAATGAAGTAACCGTTTCGTATGATAGAAAAAAAGACCCTACTGTAACCAATAATGAAATGGCAACCATTAGTTCACGTTCATTTAACCCAGATGATACGAAAAAATTTGCAGGTTCTTTAGGCGACCCGAGCAGAATGGCAGCTAATTTTGCTGGTGTTGTGGCTGGTAATGATAGCAGAAATGATATTGTGGTGCGAGGTAATTCACCTAATGCTATGCTATGGCAATTGGAGGGTGTAAACATTCCAAACCCAAATCATTTTGGAAGTAATTTTAGCACGGGTGGGCCCATAAGTATGCTCAACGCTAATAATATTGGGAAGTCTGATTTTTTTACAAGTGCCTTTCCTGCTCAATATGGTAATGCCAATGGAGGTGTTTTTGATTTGGTTATGAGAGAAGGTAATAACGAAAAACGTGAATACATAGCCCAAATAGGTTTTAATGGATTTGAATTAGGTGCAGAAGGTCCATTCTCTAAAAAATCAAAGGCTTCTTTTATTTTTAATTATCGGTACTCAACGCTTGCTGTTTTTAAAACAATAGGTGTAAATGTTGGCACGGGGGCTGCAACTCCATTATATCAAGATATGAATTTTAAAGTGGCAATACCAACTAAAGGTAAAGGGAAGTTTACCTTGTTTGGAATGGGTGGCATTAGTGCCATTGATTTATTGGCCAAAGATGTTGATACGAGTGGCATCGACTTTTACGGCAATGTAAATCAAAATCAAATACCTAGATACAAAAAAGCAATTTTAGGAACTGCTTTCGAAAAAACTTTAAGTGAGAAAACTTGGGCCAAATTTACACTTGCATTAAGTCATAGCGATGATAACTATTATGTAGATAGTATTTCATTACCAAGTGATAAAACCTGGCGACAGGCAAAGGGTTCGTTTATTGATGATAAATACTCGGCAGTATTAAATATTACTCATAAATTTAATGCTAAAAACACATTACATGTAGGGTTTACCCATGATATTACAAACATTGATTATTCAAATAATGCCTATTTCAATCAAGGTACTATAGATAGTGTGATAGTTAAACAAAAAGGTACAATAAACCTTTCGCAAGCATATATGCAATTTAAGCATAGATTTAATTCTAAACTTACTTTAAACATTGGTTTGCATGGGCAATATATGGATATAAATAATAAGCTGGCTGTAGAACCTCGTGTTGGTATTCGATATGCGCTAAATGAAAAATCATCAATAAATTTTGGATATGGTTTGCACCATCAAACCTTACCAATATATAATATGTTTGTAAAAGATGTTTTAGGTAATGAGAATAATCGTAAACTTGATTTTATCCAATCAAATCATTTTGTTGTAGGATACGAAAATATGTTAAGTTCTAATCTTAAATTTAAAATTGAGACATATTATCAAAGACTAGACAATGTTCCTATAAACAGTTTTTCATCACCTTATTCGGCATTGAATATAGGAGCAGCTTTTAACCCAAGCAACTCAACAAATTTAGTAAGTAAAGGAACTGGAGAGAACTATGGTGTGGAGCTAACTTTAGAAAGATATTTTAACAAAGGTTTTTATTTTTTAGCAACGGGGTCATTGTTCGATAGTAAATATAAAGGCAGTGATGGAGTGGAAAGGAATACCGCTTTTAATACCAAATATGCTTCAAATATTTTGGCAGGAAAAGAATTTAAAATT
>CAIVPY010000284.1 GCA_903907885.1 uncultured Bacteroidota bacterium | reverse complement strand
TGCTGATTGCCATTCCTACATATTTAGAAAGGGTAGGGGCAAGAATACCTTCGTTTAAGTAGGTGCGTTGTAAGCTATATGGTTTATATGCTTCAAAAGTTTTTTTAACTTCCCCTAATAAGTTTTTGTATTCATCTTTGTTAGCAGACCATTTAGCAAAAGAAGTTTCTTCTTTTTGTTTTTGCTCAAATACTTTGTTTCTTTTCAATTGTTCAGCTTCGCCTCTGAAATATTTCCAGTAGTTAGCCACACTTGCATAATCTGAAGATAGCTTTAAACGAGTGTCTACATCTTTATTCATTTGCTCTTTCCAAGCATTTAATCTTACATCACGTAAAGCTACAATAGCTGGATCTACCAAATCAGTAGCAATTTGCACACCTTGGCTAAACTCATAGCGGTTGGTACGACCAGGGAAGCCCATAATCATAGCGAAATCGCCTTTGTTTACTCCTTTAATATTGATAGGTAAAAAGTGTTTTGGAGTATAAGGTTTGTTTTCAGCAGAATAAGCAGCAGGTTTGTTGTCTTTATTGGCATAAATACGGAACATACTGAAATCACCTGTATGGCGAGGCCACATCCAATTGTCTGTTTCTCCACCAAATTTACCAATGCTTTGTGGAGGAGTACCAACCAAACGAATGTCTGTATATCTTTCTAAAACAAAAAGATAATACGCATTACCTTTAAACATCTCGCGAACCAAACCTTCTTGGTTAGTTCCTTCGGTAGCTGCTTTTACAATCTTTTTATAGATTTCAGGAAGTTTAGAAGCGCGTGTTTTTTCGTCCATGCCTTTTACTTCGGCTAAAACCTTATCAGTTACATCCTCCATGCGCTGAACGATGGCAATACTCAAGCCCTCAACAGCTTTTTCATCGCTCATGTTTTTTGCCCAAAAGCCATTATCCAAAATATTGTCTTGGGGGGTTGATTTACCCGCAATGGCATCATAACCACAGTGGTGGTTAGTAAGTACTAAGCCTTTATCTGATATGATTTCAGCAGTACAACCCCCACCAAACCAAACTACTGCATCTTTCAAACTGCTGTTGTTTACATCATATAGTTGTTCTGCTGTTAATTTTAAACCCTTGGCCTTCATGGCTTCGTAATTGTACTTTTTTAGTAAGATGGGTAGCCACATACCCTCATCGGCATGTACAAGACCACTCATTAATAATGCTAAAACGCTGTAAATAAGTTTTTTCATTGTTGTTTTTTAAGTTGACGAAAGTAAGTATTTATTGCAAATGGAAATAAATATTTGAAGAGCGGTTTTATTTAAATTTAAAAATCAAAAAATATTATCTTAAAAATTACTTAGCATTGCGAAATAAATGCAAAGGATTAGCTTTGCTTTTGAAAAGTTAATAATATGTTTGGATTAGACACCTCTTTAACAATTCTGCTAATTGCATGTTTATTAGCAGCTTGTATCTTTGAATTTATCAATGGCTTTCACGATACAGCCAATGCTGTAGCTACCGTAATTTACACCAATTCTCTAAAACCATACTATGCTGTAGTATGGAGTGGTATCTGGAATGCCATAGGTGTTTTTGCTGGAGGTATCGCGGTAGCAATGGGTATCAGTAATTTACTACCTGTTGAAATATTAACAGATACTAATATATATCATAATATTGCTTTAATAATTTCATTATTACTCACAGCTATTATGTGGAATTTAGGGACTTGGTACTTTGGAATTCCTTGTTCAAGTTCTCATACATTAATTGGCTCAATTTTAGGTGTTGGAGTTACATATTCATTAATAGCCGAAAAGCCAGGAAACTATGTAAACTGGAGCAAAGCAGGAGAAATAGGTATGTCGCTTTTAATATCGCCAATTTTTGGATTTAGCTTAGCTATTTTGTTTATGTACATTTTGCGACAAGTAATTAAAAAGAAAACAATTTTTAAAGAGCCAGAAGGAAATAACCCACCACCATTTTGGATAAGATTAATACTATTATTAACCTGCACTAGTGTGAGTTTTTCGCATGGAAGTAACGATGGACAAAAAGGAGTGGGATTGGTAATGCTTATCTTAATTGCTATCGTGCCGACCTATTTTACCATTGATTCGGGAAGAGATCCAATGGATTTTAGAAAAAATATGGTAAGTATTGATTTGGTATTAAATAAAGTGAACACATCAAATATTGAAACTGCTGATAGCTTTGAATTAGCAAAAGTGAAACATTATTTAACTGATTTACATATTCATTTAGATAGTGTTGTTGATTTTAATGTGGTACCAGTAAACTCAAAATATCTTATTCGCAAAGATTTAATTACTTTAGGTAAGGCTACTAAAAAACTACTTGATAGCGAAACACTAAATATGAGTGTTGCCGATAAAAAAGTGCTTAAAGCCGAAGTAACTTCACTTAAGTCTCTTACAGATTATGCACCTTTTTGGGTTATATTAATGATATCCATTTCACTGGGATTGGGAACTATGATAGGTTGGAAACGAATTGTAATAACCATTGGAGAAAAAATTGGAAAACAACATCTATCCTATGCACAAGGAGCTTCAAGCGAATTGGTAGCTGCTGGAACTATTGGGGTGTCAACCTATTTAGGTTTGCCAGTAAGCACCACTCAAGTGCTTTCATCTGGCATTGCAGGTAGTATGGTTGCTACCAAAGGGGTTAAGAACTTGCAGGGTGGAACCATAAAAAACATTGCCATTGCTTGGATTCTTACTTTACCTGTTTGTATTGTGGTTGCAGGTTTACTTTACTATGTGTTAAGATTGGTATTGTAAAAGAGGTCAGATATCCACTCTCAAAAGTCTGTTTGAATAGTGTGATCCAGCACTTGCTAGCGATAAGCCTCTGGCCGATTTTCACAGTTTATACAAACTCATTGTGAGGTGCGAATCTTATAAAAATTGATTATTACACATCACACGATATATAGTGAATGACAAGCGCATACAGCGCTAAAATATACAGAAACAAGGGAATTTTGAAGTTGCTTAGTAGCGTTGGAAAGCATATTGATTCCATCAATAGCGCAAAAAACTCTTTTTTTTGTAGCTTTTGGATTTTTAATTGATACAAATTCAAAATTTGAAAACGTAATTTGATTACTATCTCCCTAAAAAAAATTATCAACCCACAAAAATCTATAATCCTTTCTTTTGTTGGCAATACTTTAAACTATCAATTTAGATTTGCTAGTATGTTTCTCTAGTAAAAATACCTATCAATAAACTGTTTCATGATATAGTTTTGATGGTTCTGAAAATTTCTACTTTCTACTCATTATTATTTTTTAATTTTTTCTAAACTGAACAGCAAATGCTCGCACCCAAACGAGTATATTTTATCCCATAATGAAACAAAATCAGTTTCGACTTTTCTGTGATTTATATTTTACTGTTAGTCGTCAACAACTTAACAATTTATAAATACATGGATACAAAATTGTAACGTAAACTACGGGTAATTACAAATAATAGTTTCATTTTAAAAAATAGGTAGTCACAAAAATGACTTTATATTTTACAAGAGGTATTATAATTTTGTGAAAAATTGCAATAGCATTATTTTTTTTAGTTTTA
>CAIVPY010000283.1 GCA_903907885.1 uncultured Bacteroidota bacterium | reverse complement strand
TGACTAGCACCATTAATATGTATTACTTGGGCCGAATATATTGCTATTATTTTCTCACCATTTTTCTTTCTAAAATATGCTAATTGCTGCTCAATCTTTTCGTTCTTAAGCAAGCTATTTATTACATACTTTCTATCTTCAAGATTAAACCAAACATTAATTTCTCCAACTTTTTTCCCTATTACCTCCTCTTTTGTAAATCCAGTTGTCTCGCAAAATGATTCATTTACATCAACAAAAGTTCCATCATTTAATGATGTTATTGTGATGCAATATGGAGAAGTTTGAAATGCTTTTGAATACTTATCTTCACTTTCGATTACGGCTTGTTCACTTATTTTTCTAGCTTCATTTTCTTTAAGTAAATCTTCTAATAATTTAACCGACTTTTTATTAGATTCTGTTAGCTCTTTGGTTTTTTCAGCTACTAATTCTAATAGTATTTTTTCTTTATTTAGTTTTTCAAAATTGGCTTCTTTAATTTTCACCATTGCCTTTATTTGAGCAATGAGTTCGCTTTCATCTATTGGTTTGGCTAAAAATGCTTCTGCCCCTACTTCTAATGCCTTTATCCTAATAGCTTTATCTCCCTTTAAAGCAGTTACAAACACTACGGGAATTTCTTTTAAATTGTTATCCGCCTTTAATATTTTACACACTTCATAACCATCCATTTCAGGCATAAGTATATCGAGTAAAATTACATCAGGATTTTCTAAAGCAGCTATTTCAATACCTATTTTTCCAGTTAAAGCTGTAAATACTATTGTATTTTCAATTGATTCATTTATCAAAGCCTTTAAAATTATCAGATTGTCCTGAATATCATCAATGGCTAAAATTTTTATTATTTTAGTTTCCATAAAGCACTTCGTTTATTGTCGTGAAAAATGATTTATCGTCTATTGGTTTTGAAATATAAGCGTCAAATCCATGCGCCAATACTGTTTCCTTATCGTTGACCATTACACTTGCAGTAAGTGCTATTACTGGAATTTTTGTTAAAGCTGCATCGTTTCTAATAACTCTAAAAGCTGCTATACCATCTAACTCTGGCAATGCAATATCCATGAGTATTAAATCAGGCAAATATTGCTTTGCTTTCTCAATACCATCGTATCCGTTCACTGCTTCTATCAATATATAATTATTACCCAAAAGAGCCATTACAGTTGTCATGTTATCTGCATTGTCTTCCACAACCAACACTTTAGGCTTTCCAGAAATTTTATTATATTCCTTGTTTACTATTTCTGGTTCTGCATTGGTAATATTAAGCATTTTGTCTACAGTGGCTATTAAGTCATTTCTATTTACATCACCTTTTTGAATGAGCTTATGAACATTATTATGTTTTAAAAACGCAAGTTCTTCCTTGGTAATGTATTTGGCCGAAAGTATTAGCACAGGAATATGTAAATTTCTTTCATGCTCTCTCAATAATTTCAATACTTCAAATCCATCTATATCAGGCATCATTAGGTCTAATATAATGGCATCTATAATGGTATCTTCGATTATTTTTAAAGCATCAGCACCATTATTTGCCTCTATAATATTATAACCACTTTCCTTTAAAATTAAACGCATTTGTATCAAAACTGGTTCACTGTCGTCAACCAATAAAATAGTTTTTAAACTTTTATCTGTTTCTACTTTTTCCAAAGTAGGTTTTCTAATAAAATCAATAGGAACAATTTCAATTGAACTTGTGGATTTTGGTTGATAAAATATTGGTAGTGCAATGGTAAACTCACTGCCTTGTCCAAGCTTACTGCTCACACCAATGGTTCCACCTAATAAATTCGTATATTTTTTTGCTATGGCCAATCCTAAACCGTTGCCACCAAATTTTCTTGAAGTACTTCCATCGGCTTGTCTAAATTCATCAAAAATATGTGCTAAATTATTATCTGCAATTCCAATTCCTGTGTCAATTACCGAAATTATCATGTGATCATTTTTTTGAGAAGCACTTACAATTACCTTTCCTTTTTCTGTAAATTTAACAGCATTTGCTACTATGTTTTGTAAAATATGAATACACTTACTCCAATCGCTTGTTATGTCAAAATTTCCTTCATTTGGTATTTGCTCCAATGGTAAGTTTTTTTGATTTGCTTGCGGTTCAATCATACTCACCACATCGGCTATTAATGCATTAACATTAAACTTGGTTATTTCTACTTCTTCACGCCCTGCTTCTATTCTCGAAATATCTAAAATATCGTTAATCAATGAAAGCAAATGTTTTCCGTTGCGTTCAATTACTTCCAAATAACTATATTCTTCTTTTGGAATTTGATTAGCAAGTCTACGTTTTAAAACACCTGAAAGTGCAATAACGGAATTAAGTGGAGTGCGTAACTCGTGACTCATATTAGATAAAAAATGAGTTTTTAAACGGCTTGATTCACTCAGTTGTATTTTCTGCGTTTCTAATTCAACATTTTGCTGTTGTAACTCCATTGACTGAGCTTTCAATTCGTTTTTTTGAACTGATAACTCACTATTCTGAGTAGCTAATTGTTCGCTAAATTTTGTTAATTGATGATGTGCCAAAATAGCCGCTATTCTAGCTGAAAGTGCTACTAAAATATTTTTAATTAAATCGAGTGATTGTTTGCTATAATTACCAATGGTAGCTAAAGTTATCATTGCAATTATTTCATTATTTGATACAACTGGAATGGTTATCATTTCATTGGGAACAAAATTGCCAATAACGCTGTTATACTTAATATAAGAATTGGCGCTAATTTTTGTAATATGTTGTATGCTTTGCAATGAAATAACAGCACCAAACTCACCTTCTAAATTTTCAATGTCAAATGTTTTTTTTTCTTTTGAGTCCAATCCAATTGATTCAAAATGATTAAACGTTTTTTTGTCGCTACTTAACAAATAAATAGCTGCTATTTGTGAATTCGTAATTTTTGTTAATTGAGATAAAACCGATTTGAAAAATGTATTGGTGTCATTTTCAATCAACAATACATTTGAAAAATTGGATGATTTTACGCTTAATTCCATGTTCTGTTGAATACTATCAGCCAGTGTATTGAACGAATTAGACAGTACTCCAAACTCATTTAATGACACATAATTACTACGTGCATTTATTTCACCTTTTTGAAAATTATTTGCCACATTTGTCAATTCTAAAATGGGTTTACGAATTATTCGAAGGATGTAGTAATTTATTGAAAAGGTAAGAAGTAAAATAGAAAATAATATTGCAATTAATTGACTGTTCATAGAGTCAGTCATTGTATTTGTATTTTTAAATAATTCTTCGGCTTTGATTTTCGCATAATCATCAATTTTTTGTACTTTTAAGTTCATATCGTTCCTTAAAAACAATAGTTTTTTGTCGTTAAGCATAAACTCTTTAACTTTAGCTATGTTTCCTGAATATGCGTCATTAATCTCATGTTCCCTGTATATACTCCAATTTAAATAAGCATTATAGGCATCTTCAATATCTTTTTGTGAACCCAAATATCGATCTCTAAGAACATCAAATTGTTTTAAAATTATTTCTTTTGAAATTCCAATCGTTTGCATATCATCTAATTTAGTTTCCTTATCATTATAAAGAGCCATGCTTGTGGTAGCTAATCTCATATTTAAAATATTTATTTCAATTAAACTTATTGCTCTTCTAACCTGCAAAGGATGATTATATATTTTATCTGTTTGGGCAGATAATTGGTAGTTTTGAAAAACAGAAACAAGCCCTAAAACCATTACTAAAAACAAAATAATAGCAAATCCCATTTTAAGGAGCATATCAATTTTTAAATTTTTCATAATTGTATTTCTTTTAATATGATTGATCAAATATTTTCCTTGTATTACCTTTTTTGAAATATAGCCGAATGAGGAAATACCTCTTTAAACTTAAACTCAAACAATGTTTCCCTCTCTGTTTCGCTAGTTATTAAATAGCCCTTTTTAATAATAGAATTTGAAGTCTTTTTTAAAATTAAATGCCTAAATTCTGGTTTATAGTAGTAAAGCAAATTAGCACAAAAAACAAAGTCGAAATTCCCGAAAATACTTGATGGAGGACAGCTAAATTGTTTGTTTAATAAATCGAAAACAGAAAATTCAATGTGCTTTTTCAAATCATTTTTTACTACATAAAACTCGCCTTTTTTATCAAACCAATTATTTATTCTATTCAACGATAAGCAGCCCATTTGCGAAGTATGGTAAGCTCCTTTTTGGGCTGTGTTTATATAGGTATCAGATTGGTCGGTGGCAAAAATTCTATAGTTAAATTGCTTGATTTTTAAGTGTTCTTCCAATAGCATGGCTATTGAATACGCTTCTTGTCCATCAGCACAAGCCGCACACCAAACCCTAATTTCATTATGATTGTTTTTATTGAAATTTGAAATTATTTCAGGTATAATTAATTTATTTAAAACTGAAAAAGTAAAATCGTTCCTGAAAAATTCGGTATAGTTTATTTGAAATGACTTGATAAAAAGGTCGGATTCAATTTTGTTTTTATGTAATAATTCATAATAGTCACTATAACCTGAACAATTGGTTTCGGTTAATCTTTTTAAAATAGTTTGCTCAAAAAAAACAGGCTCATACATTGATAAATCAATAGATGCAACCTTGTTTAAATGGTCAATGATTTTATGTTTCAATTTATCCAAAACAATACGTTTTAAATTATGTGTTTGTTGGTAATTATTGCCAACCATAACAATAAAATTATAACGAATATTCCTTACGCCATTAGCATGAGAATTACAACAATTCGTAAACAATAATACGAAATATTATACGATCAAAAACCAATAATTATCAGATAATTATTGGTTTTACAATTACAAGACAAAGCTTTATAAATAAGTTCTAAATAAAAGATTATGAAATATTTTGATACATGGCTTTTATGTCATCGGCATATTTCTGTTCAATCACACGTCTTTTGGTTTTTTGTGTAGGTGTAAGTTCTCCCGCTTCTAGTGTGAATGGTCTACGCTTAACGATAAAAGCTTTTACCCTTTCAAACTTTCCTAGCTGATTGGCCAGGTGATTCATGTCTTCCGATATCCATTGGTGCACATGTTCTTCTGTAATAAACTCTTCGGGGTGCGAAAAATAAGTATCGTCCACATTAAAGGTTTCTTTCAACTCCTCGCGCGATGGAACAATAATGGCTGTAACATATTCTTGATTGTCGCCAATTAAAAAAATCTGCTCAATTTTATTTGATTTAAGATAGGTGTTTTCTATAGGTGTTGGATAAATGTTTTTACCGAAAGAGTTAACCAAAATATTCTTAATTCTATCAGTTATCTTTAAATAGCCTTTATGAAATTTCCCTACGTCACCTGTATGAAACCATCCATCCCCATCAAAGGCTAAAGCGGTTTCGTCTGGCAAGTTCCAGTAGCCTTTAAACACATTTAAACCCTTCACCAAAATTTCACCTTCGGGCGATTCGAAATCGGGTTTGTAATCATAATAAGATTGGGTGGTATAAATTTCTTTTGTTTCAGGATTTTGAATAGCTACAATGTTTCCTTTACTAATTCTGCCCACACTTCCCCATACCTGACGGTGCACTTCATTTGAGCTTAAAAAAGGAGAGGTTTCAGTAAGTCCATATCCTTCAATCACCAATATGTCAAGATTTGCAAAAAACTCTCCTACATGTTGTGGCAAAGCCCCACCCCCACTCACCATCACTGTCATGCGGCCTCCAAGCCTTTCTTTAATTTGGGTATAAACCAATTTCTCGGCAAGCATACATTGTAGTTTTAACCAAACGCCAATGGGTTTATCGTTTTCTTTTCTTATTCTTCTTTGTTCACCCACTTTAAATGCCCAATTGAATATTTTTAGTTTATAGCCACCAGTGGCTGTAATGCTTTTGCGCACTCTTTCTTCAATTCTCTCGAGCAGTCGAGGAACAGTTAAAATGGCTGTAGGTCTAACTTCTTGTATGTTGGATGTAAGTGCTTCTAAGCTTTGAGCAAAGGCTATTTTAAATCCAACATAAGTGCTTAAATAATATGTACATGTTCGTTCATACACATGGCAAAGCGGAAGAAAAGAAAGGAAAATAAAGTCTTTGCTCACAATGGGTAAAAGACTCACTGCCATTACTAAGTTAGCCATGAAATTGCCATGCGATAGCATCACACCTTTTGGTTTGCCTGTGGTTCCTGATGTGTATAGCAAACAAGCCAAATCATCATAACCCACTTTTTCCAATTCGGCTTCAATTAGATTTTTATTTTCAGCATACAATTTTTTTCCATCATCAATCATGTGATGATACGTATAAGTGTCACTGGTTTTGGCATCATAAGCAGCAATCACCAATTCTAAATTTGGGCAATTGGCTTTTATTTTATTTATTTTTCGGAGTAAAAAAGGAGTTCCCACCAATATGCACTTTGCTCCCGAATCGTTAATAATATATTCAATATCGGGCTCGCCTAAGGTTGGATAAATCGAAACATTTACAACACCTAGTTGCATAAGTGCTTGATCAAAACAAATATATTCAGGACAGTTTTCAATAAGCAAAGCGGCCTTATCGCCTCTTCTAAATCCTTTGCTATAAAGTAGTGCCGAGATGGCGTTTAACTGTTCAAACACCGAGCTATACGTAATCTCCTCGTATCGGTCTTTCTTCTTCACCATCATATACACATCCGATGGCTTATTTATTTCGCTTGCCGTATGACGCAAAAAATAATGGAGCGATTTAAATTTGCTGTATTCGT
Source organism: uncultured Bacteroidota bacterium (assembly GCA_903907885.1). Lineage (GTDB taxonomy): Bacteria > Bacteroidota > Bacteroidia > UKL13-3 > UKL13-3 > RGVD01. Next base: position 2,920 of record CAIVPY010000283.1, on the reverse strand, counting down.
TTAATATCTCTTCGTGCATAGCCTTATACCTTTGTTTTTGATATGCGAAGAAAAGAGATTTTGTTAAAAAACCATTATAATTATTGAGAGCACATTTTTTTGAATTTTCAAATCAATTCTAAAACTACTAATATATTTGCTTAATTAAACTACAATTTATGAATAGAAATATAGTCATTCTTTTGAGCACATTCTTTTTGGCTTTTATATCATGTCAAAACAATACCAAACAAAGACCTTGCAATTTTCAAGTTTCAGATTCGTTATGGACTATTACTGTAAATAATGGAAAAGGTTCTGATGCAAAGTTGAGTGATTTTAAGCCAAGTTCAGAATTGCTAAATTCTTACATAAAATGTGTTCGCCAAGTTGATTCTGAACTTGATTATTCAATGAAATATGATTCACTTTTAGTATCCCAAATTTGCTTAGACAGTATAGTGGTAGATAGCATTGGAAAATGGGAAGATTATGATGTGTATTACATCTCTAATGAATTTGTAATGCTTCGCTCACTTTTGCTTAAAGATTGTACCGGACGAGTAAGATTGCTATATACTGAATCTGACCATGTGGGCTCACCCTATTCAGGAACAACTATTTATGACGAAATTAATGGTATGGCTTTAGATAAACAGAACCTGCATAATCTTTTATTGCCAAGAATTATTAGCGATTCGAGTAAGACCATACTCCAATTGAAACATTTTGTGGGTGGGAATAAGGAATATATAAATGAAATCCATTGGAAATTAAACTCCTTAACCCATATTCCAGAGCGTTAATTAATATCATTTGAAATGAAAATATTTTTTAAGTCATACACCTTCAGTTTATTATGGGCTTTGTTAATTCTAACCGTTTGCGGAATGAATGGAAGCTATATCCCACAAATTCATTTTACAGATATAATTCAACCTGATTCGTTGGCTCACATTACACTTTTTGGTGTTCAAACATGGTTGATAGCTAAAGACAGAAAGCACAATATTTCTAACACCAAGCAAATAACCCTATTAATAGTTCCTGCCTTTGTAATCAGCGTCTTGTATGGCGTAATCATTGAGATTTTGCAAGCTACAGTGTTTATAAATCGTAGCTACGATTATATGGATATGGCAGCAAATACAATAGGGTGCATACTCGCTTCAATCACTTTTTTTATAAAATTCAGAAAAACTCTTTGATTTTTGGCTATACACTCTGCCAAAAAATAAGCATATTTGCAGCTATGAGTATTCGCCAAGAAAAATTTGCAGGCATCATTCAACAATATCTATCCGATGTGTTTTTGAAACACAAAGGCGATTTTAATAATGCCTTCATCACCATTAGCCGTGTTGAAGTATCGCCCGACGTAGGTTACGCTAAGGTTTTTTTAAGTTTTTTGGCCGAAAAAAATAAAGAACTAATGCTAAGTTTGATAAAAACCCAATCTATACTTATCAGAAAAGAGTTAGCCACTAAAATAAAAAACCAAGCTCGTATCGTACCCGAACTTCAGTTTTTGCTTGATGACAGTCTTGATTATGTTTTTCACATGGAAGAGGTAATGAAACAAGTGAAAGAGCAGGACGAAAAAAAGAAAAACAATTAAGCAAAACCATTATACAACATACATTCACATCGATTAAATTATGAATTACGACCCAATAAAAAAAGACTTAGGTAATGTTTTCAATTCGTCAACAGCTATGCGCAAATTGTTTTACCAGCTGCTTGATTTGCTTCTGCTTCGCACATGGCATGTACACCGTGAAATGAAGGCATGGATGAGAGAAAAACCAGCAGCTATGATATTGGATGCAGGTTCGGGTTTTGGCCAATACAGCTTTTATATGGCAAGTAAAAACAGAAACTATTCTATTGATGCTATTGATGTAAAGGATGACCAAATAGCAGATTGTAACCAGTTTTTTGCCAAATGCAATGTAATAAACGCAAAGTTTGCTCTGGGTGATTTAACGAAGTCTATTGCTGTAAATAAATACGATTTTGTTTTGTGTGTAGATGTGATGGAACATATTTTAGAGGATGTTCAAGTGTTTAAAAATTTCCATCAAGCGATGAAACCTGGGGCTATGCTTTTGATATCAACACCAAGCGACCAAGGTGGAAGTGATGTGCATGAAGAAACGGGCGAAAGTTTTATTGGCGAGCATGTTCGAGATGGCTATCCAAAAGAAGAAATGGCTGAAAAGCTTAGACAAGCAGGTTTTGATAAAATGGAAATTCTATACAGCTACGGTGCACTAGGCAAAATTGCATGGAAATTAAGTATGAAATACCCTATGACAATGCTGAATACAAGCAAAGCCTTTTTCATTATTCTGCCATTTTATTATGTAATTACTTACCCATTCAGTTATTTATTAAACTGGCTTGATACATACACCAAACACAGCACAGGGACAGGTCTGATTGTGAAGGCTTGGAAATAATTGATGAACCTTCCTATTAAAATAGCATTTCGTTATTTTTTTTCGCGCAGGCGAGAAGGCTCTTTCAATATTATTACACTCATTTCTGGAATATCCCTGTTGGGTTATGTAGTTGGTGCAGCCGCTTTGATTATTGTTTTGTCTGTTTTTAATGGTTTTGAAAACCTATTCTCAACGCTCTATAGTCAGTTTGATGCGGATATTCAAATTACATCCACATTGGGAAAGAGTTTTCCTACATCCAATATACATACTGCCCAAATAAAAAATATAGAAGGGGTTCTTCATGTTAATTATGTGATTGAAGAAAATGTACTTGCTAGGTATAATGGGAAGCAGGTTTTGGCAACTGTTAAGGGGGTTGATGAAACGTACCTTAATGCTGTGCATTTGGATACCAACCTTATTTCTGGTGCATTATTACTACAAGAGGGCGATACAAATTTTGCATTAATAGGGCAAGGATTGGCTTACCAGCT
>CAIVPY010000282.1 GCA_903907885.1 uncultured Bacteroidota bacterium | reverse complement strand
CCCAAAACTTTATACTTTTTAGCGGTATCGTGCTTTTGATTTTCCAAAGGAATTATCTCATAGAAATGAGTTATTTGATTCAACATTTCATTAAAAGAAACAAGCTTGTTTTTATTCCATTCATTACCCGAAAAAGGCATAAATTCGATAAATCTAACGTGCAAAGGGTAATCACGAGTGAGTTGAACAAAGTCGGTAATTTCATCATCATTCACACCCTTCATCACCACTACATTTAATTTCACATGAAAATTATGTTGCAGTAGCAAATGAACATTTGCCATCACTTTATGAAAATAATTTCGATGTGTTATTGCCTCAAATCTTTCAGGAATAAGCGTGTCGAGGCTCATATTAATCGATTCAATCTTGGCTTGTTTAAACTCGTTGATATAATTATGAGCCAAGATTCCATTGGTGGTAAGGGTTAGTTTGAGGCTTTCTTCGCTACCTAGTACATGGATTTTTGAAAGAGAATCAATAATTGTTTTTACATCTTTCCTTACCAAAGGTTCGCCACCCGTAAGCCTAATTTTATTAACTCCATGTTGAACAAATACATTGGATAATTTCGTTATTTCATCCGAAGTCATGTACCTGAAAGGTAAAGCATCAGGAAATACATAATCCTCAGGCATGCAGTATTTGCAACGCAAGTTGCACGATTCCGTTAAAGAAATACGCAAATAATCATGGACTCGTCCGAATTTATCAGTTAACATGTATGGGTGCAAACATAAAACAATTGGTCAATTGTTTTTGTTCAATTCAACTGAACTCTTGTTATTTATTTATCATCAACTTTACACTGATGATATTGCTTGCTCCCAATAATCCTTGGTTGAAAGCGTTACCCAATGAATAATCAAATGCGATTTTATTCAATTTTAATCCTACGCCCACAGAGGGCATACCATTAAAACTTTGAGTGCCAGTGATGTCTTTTACACGTTGCAGGTTAGAATAACCTCCTCTCAGATAAACAAAATCTTTATACCCAAACTCTATTCCCGCTCTTGGATTGATGTTTAACCTTGAGCTGCTTATCAATACATTTCTTTGCCCGTCAGTATTGATATCGAAGTTAAGTTCGGGTAGAATACTGAACATTTTTTTGTAAACATGAAAGGTTCTGCTTGTACCAAAAGTAGCTAAAGGCAATGTTATTTCTAGGCTATTGCTTGGTAATTTGTTATTGCTTTCTAGTAATTTTTGTTTGTCGGCTTCACTGAAATTATATGACCATGCATTAAAAGTAGAAGTTACATCGCGCACAATACCTCCAAATCGCCAATTGTTTTTTTCATACATAGCCGACACATCCATGCCAAAACCCCAAGCTGAGGCAAAGTCGCCAATAACCCTACGTATAACTTTTACATTTCCACCTATGAGCAATCCTGGTATTTTAGTTTGTGTGGAGTAGCTACCAATAAAAGCGTAATCCACTGCCGAGAAATTGGTTATTTTAGAATAGTCTATTTGCCCATTGTTAATTAAATACAAGGTATTAGGAATATTGTCAACTCCAAGCCTGACGAAGCCTAAGCCAATGGCACTTTTCTCGTTTAGCTTTAAAGAAATGGCTCCGAAATCATGTTTAGATATGCCTGCAAATTGCTCGTTGTGCATACCCACAATTTGTATCTTGTCTTTCACCTTGCAAAGAGCTGCAGGATTGTAATATAAGCTTGTTACATCTTCTGTGCTTGATACCACTGCATCACCCATAGCCAAGTTGCGTGCACCCACACCCAATGCTAAAAACTCGTTGCTATACTTAGCTGTTTGGGTTAAGCCGAGCAGGGGAGAACAGATACTTATGAATACTAAAACCCTTTTTATCAATATCATTTTTTAAAAAATACTTTTTACTTCTGTTATTATTTGCAAAGCGTTTTTAAAAACACCTTCTTCTAAATCGATTATACATTGGCGAAGAATAAGTTTGTCTTCTACTGACATTATTCCTACACCCGCATATTGTAGTACCCTGCTTAACGAATACACAAATGTATTATTGTCGATATATTGAAAAATATACTTTGCGTTGCGAAAATGGTTAAAATTTCGCAATAATTCATCAGGGTTTTTAGCTTGATTCAATTGTAAGAACTCACCCAAAACGATTGGCTCAACTTCATCAAGTCCTCTGTAATAGGTTTGACAAAGCCCATTCAAGTGCTTTACCATAAGCCTATCTATCATCATTTCGAAGAGGATATGAGCCAAAAACCAACGCCTTTGAAAGCTATCTGAAAAAGGAGCTGCCTTCAAATGATTTCTGAATGCTTCGGTATAATGTTCAAAAAAATCAGAGCTATGAAATTTTTTGTCGGCCACATAATGTGCAATACAACCCGTATGTATTTGTGTATGTTCTTCTTTATCAAACAAGGCAGATTTTGAAAAACTCGTAACATGGTTTCTGGCAAAATCGGGCAGCAACAAGCCCACATTGTAATAATGATTGCCTGGCTTTTGGTCGATATAAAAATGCGATAAGTAGTTCAAGGTGGATTATTTTTCAAATTAACACATATTTCAATACACTATTTGGCTATTTTCGCACACTTTAAAATTTTTATGAAAAACTTTGTAGAAGAATTGAAATGGAGAGGCATGTTACACGATGTGATGCCCGGAACGGAAGAGATGTTGAATAAAGGTATGGTGAGTGGTTATATTGGTTTTGATCCAACCTCCGATTCACTAGGAGTGGGTAATTTGGTGCAAATCATGACCTTGTTGCATTTTCAAAAAGCAGGTCATAAACCAGTTGCCCTTATTGGAGGTGCAACGGGTATGGTGGGTGATCCAAGTGGTAAAAGTGCAGAAAGAAACCTATTGAATGAAGATGTGTTAAACCACAATGTAGTTGGTCAAAAAAAGCAATTAGAGAAATTTTTAGATTTTAACTGTGGTGCCAATTCTGCCGAATTGGTTAATAATTACGATTGGTTCAAAGACATATCTTTCCTTGATTTTATACGTGATGTAGGTAAGCATATTTCCATCAATTATATGTTAGCCAAAGACTCTGTGAAAAACCGTTTGGAAACAGGTATGAGCTTTACTGAGTTTACCTACCAATTGGTACAAGGTTTTGATTTCTTTCATTTGTATCACAACAATAATTGCAAAATACAAATGGGTGGCAGCGACCAATGGGGTAATATCGTTACTGGTACTGAATTGCTTAGAAGAAAATCGGGAGTGGATGATGCTTTTGCATTAACAACACCTTTGATTAAAAAAGCTGATGGAACTAAATTTGGTAAAACCGAAAGTGGTAATGTGTGGCTCGACCCTAAGAAGACTTCGCCTTATAAATTTTACCAGTTTTGGATGAATGGCAGCGATGCAGATGTGAGCACATATATCAAAATATTCTCACTTAAAAGCCGTGAAGAGATTGAAGCTTTAGAGGCTGAGCATGCAAAAGCACCTCATTTGAGGGTATTGCAAAAAGCCCTTGCTGAAGAAATAACTACCCGTGTTCATAGTGCCGAAGATTATAAAGCTGCTGTTGATGCATCAGGCAT
>CAIVPY010000281.1 GCA_903907885.1 uncultured Bacteroidota bacterium | reverse complement strand
TCATTCTGGCTTACTCCTTTCTCGACGAATTAATTTCCCTTTTTTATAATAACTAATACTATCTGTACCATGACTACGCGAGCCTTGGTGATATGTTATATTATCTGCTGCTTCTAATTCTATTGTTTCTTGCCCATGTGCAGCACTAGATGCTTCTTCAATTTCAGAGTCAGTGTCTTTAGCTTTTTCAACAGCTTCCTTTGCTTCATTTGTCGTATTTATGACTTCTGCATCACCTGGTTTTTCTGCTTTGTACTGACCCAATCCTAACGTCATAGAGGCTTTTCTAGCATCTATAGCCTCTATCGGTAGAACACGAGTTGGTTTACCACCACTAAAAAATGCATCTTGTGCATGGTCTTTTTCATCTCCACCACCAAAGGGAAAGCCTTCTCTATTCATCCATATATTTTTTATATTACTAAAGAAATTCTTAACCCCCTGCCAAGCATTTGATAAGAATGAATTGTTATTATTTGTTATTATTTGTTGTTTGTAGCGGTGGTATTACTAATCGAGTCGCAGTAATAACTATTTCTTTTAAAGGTAACGATAGTGAAGATTGTTCCATACCAACTTTCCATGGAGTAGGGCTTTTGCTTTTTTCTATCGGCTTTCCATCTGGTGTCGGTTCATCTCCATAAGGGTCTATAAAGAGTATTGGATTGTTGTTAAAACAAGCATAAACACTTTGCCAAGGATAAACAACTTTATCAGTATTCCACCTTCTACCCAACCTACTATCATACTCCCAATGTTCAGCAGTATAAATACCCTCAGCTACTTCATTATCCTTTTCTTGCGTATTCATTCCAAACATATACGCAGATTTAAACGCAATATCTTCTTCAACAAATACATTGTCCACAAAGAATATCTTGCCTGCCGAATAGGTTCCTGTTTGTGTTACATACAGGTAGGTACTCGGACCCGCTGCCGTGAATGACAAGGTGTAATTGCCACTGACTGTTACGGTTTGGGTTGCAAGGGTACTGCCCGATATGCTGTCTTTCACCGATACGATAATACCCGCAATGTTTCCTGTATCAATTTTCACGCTATACACATACTTGTTATACCTTACAGTCGGGAAGTATTCTCTGGCACTTGCCCCCGATGAGTTTATCGTCACTCTCATTTTTCCTAATGCCTGTGCAAGGCTTGCTGTGCCTGATGCCACTACCCAGTCCTCCGTATTGCTGTTAAAGCTGTCTGTATGGATGATATTGTGGCTCTGGTCTCGTATTAAGTCATAGCTTCGTTCTGGCAATGGTGCTCCAAATGGACTGTAATCCTGTGCACTGATGACATCTGCTGTATAGTGGTGTACGGTATCTGCATAACATACGGGTATTTTCTTGTCTGTGACCACCACATTGACGTTTCCTAGCCAGTTTGACAGTTCATATCGTTTAGCTCCTCTTACGAGGTTAAACAGGTTGTAATTAGGTGAGGCTACATAGGTATGTTGAACAGCTACACTGTCAAAGTCCCCTCCTGTGGTATCCGCATGGAAATATACATTGACTAAATTAAGGTCTGCATCATAGACACCAAGCCTACTGCTGCCATAAATGTGCCACTGGTTTAAGTTAAAGGTGTCTACATAGAATTTACTTAACGACATATATTCATCCTCTAGCTCATCACGCATAATGCTACCAAAATAACTACCAATTTCGTTGAAATAATATTTCATACCATTGCTTGTGTTGCCACTTGGGCAATTAGAAATGTATATGATATTAAACGCACAACAAGTTAACATTTACTACAAACACCCAGTTCTACCACCATCCACAGGCATATTGATACCTGTAATGTATGAGGCATATTCGCTGGCTAAAAAACTGGCTGCATATGCAATTTCTTCAGGTGTAGCAAAGCGTTTCATGGGTATTTCGTTTAGCATCTCCTGGCTTATTTCATCCGTAGTTTCGTTTTGTTTTTCGGCTTTCCCTTCAATAATTTGCTTTAGTCTATCTGTTGATGTAGCACCTGGTAAAATATTGTTTACTGTAATGCCAAAAGGCGCTAACTCTGTTGCCAAAGTTTTGCTCCAGCTAGCCATAGCACCTCTTACGGTATTAGAAACGCCCAATCCCTTTAGAGGTATTTTCACACTTGTTGAAATAATATTGATAATGCGTCCGTAACCCGATTGTCTCATGCCATCTATCACACACTGCATCAAATGATGACTGCTAAGCAAATGCGAGTTAAGCGCTGCAATAAACTCTTCGTCTTTAGCCAAATGCACTGGTCCTGCACTTGGTCCTCCGCTATTATTAACCAAAATGTGGTAAATAGTGTGCGAATTAACCTTTGCATCAATGGCAGCCCTCACGCTTTCAGGCTTAGAAAAATCGGCCACTATAAAATTGTGTTTTTGTCCTCGACTTGTGTCAAGGTCTCGCACCACGCGCTCTAGCAAACCACCATTGCGCGCCATAAGTGTAACATTAGCACCTAATATGGCAAACTGTATGGCTATGGCATAACCAATGCCTTTTGTGCTGCCACATACCAAAGCGTTTTTTCCTGTCAAGTCAATATTCATACTTACGAATTAAAGCCCCTGCGGCTTTAATTACAAATTATATTATCAGTTCATCTTTAATGCCTTGTAATGATGTGTTTTGTACTATTCACAATTCCTTTTTTCGCCTTAGTTGCAATTACCTACATTTGCCGTTTTATAGATAACATTGGGGGAATACAAAACAATGAAAGTATTTAAATTCGGGGGCGCATCGGTTAAAAATGCGGAAGCAGTGTGCAATATAGCAGATATTTCAAGGCAATATGCTGAAGAAGAGTTGCTGATTGTGGTATCGGCAATGGGCAAAACCACTAATGCCTTGGAGCTACTGGCAAAGGCCTATTACAACAATGACGAAGAAACCAGAACAAAATTATTTAATGAAATAAAAGCCTTTCATGACGATGTAATAAAAAACCTACTTAAAGACCCTTTAAGCCACACCTACGATGATATAGAAAATTTATTTATTGAATTGGATTGTGAGCTTGAAAGCTTACCAGAAGGCAGCTACGACTGTATTTATGATCAAATTGTGAGTTATGGCGAAATATTTTCATCACGCATTATTAGTGCTTTTTTGAATGAATCAGGGATTAGAAATAGATGGATGGATGCTAGAAATTTTATTATTACTGACAATACATATAGAGAAGGAAAAGTAGATTGGAAAACTACCGAAAGTTTGATTGGTAACAAATTAAGACCAATCATAAAAAAACAAATGGTGATTACCCAAGGTTTTATTGGCAAAAGCAAAGACAACCATACCATAACCCTTGGTAGAGAAGGTTCGGACTATACGGCTGCCATTTTTGCTTTTGGACTTAAAGCTGATAGTGTAACCATATGGAAAGATGTGGCAGGTGTGATGAATGCCGATCCTAAAAAGTTCGCAGATGCAATAAAACTAAACGCATTGAGCTATCCTAAAGCCATCGAAATGGCCTATTATGGAGCTACCATTATTCACCCAAAAACCATACAACCTCTTCAAAGCAAAAACATCCCTTTGTATGTGAAATCGTTTGTTAACCCTAGCGAAAAGGGAACTGTAGTTGGTGTAAGTAAGCAAATGGATGAGCATATTCCTACCTTTATCTCAAAAAGCAATCAACTGCTTATTTCTATTTCAAGCAAGGATTTTTCGTTTATTGTTGAAGATAACTTGAGTAATATTTTTTTAGTATTTGCTCGTAACAAGGTAAAAATAAACTTGATGCAAAACTCGGCTATAAGTTTTAGTGTGTGTATAGACAACGAAGATGAAAAGACCGATAAAATGCTATCCGAGTTGGAGCTAGATTATAATATTAAAACCAATTCGGAATTGCAATTGTTAACCATTACCAATCATACCGAAGAACTCTTGAAGCAATTATCAGACGGACGAAAACTGTATATTGAGCAGAAAACACGTAATACCTTACAATTGGTTTTAGGCTAATGGAAAATAGGTTGGTAGTACTTCTTTTGGGCAGCAATATGGGTGATTCAATAGCTTGCTTAAAAACAGCCATTAATGGAATTGAGCAGCGCTTAGCTCCATTGGTAGCATCATCGAGTATATACAAAACTGCAGCTTGGGGCAAAACCAACCAAGCCGATTTCTATAACCAAGTTATTGCTTTTCAAAGCTCTCTTGAAGCTGAGAAGATATTGGAAATTTGCCTTGATATAGAAAAGCAAATGGGCCGAGAAAGAATTGAAAAATGGGCCGAAAGGGTGATTGACATTGATATATTGTTTTATAGGAATGAAATAATTGATAGCCCAAATTTGAAGGTACCCCACCCCTATTTGCATGTCAGAAAATTTACCTTAGTGCCTTTAAACGAAATATTACCATCTTTAATTCACCCTACTTTTAATAAAACAATTGATAATCTATTAGCAAACTGTAGTGATGCCAGTAAAGTGGAAAAAATGTAGGAATGTTGGTTTAGCTAAACATTTATTTGCGGTATTAAATTAAACAATTAATTATAGATATTTCACAGCCAAACATTGAGCCCTAATCAAATTCCATATCGCTATATTGCCATCGAAGGAAACATAGGTGCGGGCAAATCTACACTTGCTATCATGTTGTCGCAGTGGCTTCAATCCAAGCTCATACTTGAAGAGTTTGAGGACAATTCGTTTCTACCTAAATTTTATAATGACCAAAGACGATATGCGTTTCCGCTTGAAATGAGTTTCTTGGCCGCTCGATTTAATCAATTAAAAAAACAACTTAATGAGCAAGATTTATTTAGCAATCATATTGTTTCAGATTATGTTTTCACTAAGTGTTTATTGTTTTCAAAAGTCACACTTGACGAGGATGAATATGGATTGTATTATAAATTGTTTGAGATAATCAATCAACAAATACAACAGCCTGATTTGTTACTTTATTTACATAGTCCAATTGAAAAGCTAAAATGGAACATTAGCAACCGTGGGCGTAGCTACGAGCAACATATTGAAGAAGAATACTTGATTAACTTACAAAAAACATACTTCGAGTATTTAAACACTAGCAGCAACCTTAAAATAGTAATTTTGGATTGCTCAAACATGGATTTTGTGAACAATGAAATAGATTTTGAAAAGATTAAACTTATACTTTCCCAAAACTTTAAAACAGGTATAACGAAATTATAATGTTAATAAAACCCACCAACCACAATAAATTAGTGTTGGTTTAGAAGTTGTTTGCAACCTTTTTTCATTTTAACTTTCAAAGTAGTTTATATTATATAAAATTGCAAGTATAGATGATAGATAATAACCTAATTATTGATGTAGGTACTCACAAAGGTGAGGATACCGAGTTTTTTTTAAAAAAGGGATACAAAGTAGTTGCTATTGATGCTGACCCTAACTCAATCAAATATGTAAGTAACAAATTTAGTGCTGAGTTAAGTGCTAAAAAGCTTACAGCTCTTCATTACGCAATTGCAGATAAGGATGATATTTTCCTCGATTTTAATATCAGTGGATTATCACTTTGGAATTCTTTAAAAAAGAGTATTGCCGATAGAAACAATTTAGCTAAAGACAGTATTAAGGTTGAATGCAAAACTTTGAGGAGCATTCTGAATACCTATGGAGTGCCTTACTATTGCAAAATAGATATCGAAGGTTATGATGAGTTGTGCTTAGATTCTTTAAAAGGTTCAGCACTACTTCCTACTTTTATTTCTGTTGAATCAGAGTGTATTGGCGAAAACGAGATAATATCTGAAGAGCAAGCTCTTGCCACGCTATTTAAATTAAAAGAATTAAATTACTGCAAATTTAAACTTGTTGATCAAACTTCTTTAGAGGTTTTAAGTCCTAATTCGGATTTTTACGACAGTGCTAAATTGCTTTCGTTTAAAAGTCCTAGCATCAGCACTAAAGTGATAGCTAAAATATTAAAATTACTTCAACTTGATTCTAAGTCTTCATCAAAAAGAGATGAACTAAATAAAATGTTTAATCACGATTTTATGATTGGCTCATCAGGCCCTTTTGGAAACGACTTGGAGGGCGAGTGGCTTGATTTTGAAACAGCTAAAACTTGCTTGCTAAAAAACCGAAAAGATTATTTCAGTTTACCAAACGCAGTAAGCTATGGTTTTTGGTGCGACTGGCATGCAACAACTTAACTAATATTCTACTTTCACGAGTTTTAAATTTTGCCACCTAAGAATATTAAGGTTTGCATTTTGCAAGCCTTCACTGTCTTGTTTATATGCGATTTTAAATTGATTGCAAATTCCAAAATATGTATTTTGTTCAATTAGTTTTTTTATGTCATTCTTGAACTGACTGGCATTTCGAGTAAAAAACAAAAATTGATCGTAGCCTTGAAAAGCAAAAATACTCGGTTCGGTAAAATACTTATTGCGATATTTTTCTACAAAATCTTGAGTAGCGTTGTCGTTATAATCAACAAATTGAGGTGTAAGGATATGAACCTTACATTGTTCCCAAAGCTTGCCATTAATGGCGTTAAAACTCATCCATTGTGTAAATCCATAAGTTGAAATATCATATAAACCTGTAGTATCTTGTATTGTATTTAAGCTGCTATTAACCTTGCTCTCATCACTACAACACAATATAACATGGTTTGGTTTATTTTGAACAAAATACTTTCCAATATCGCTTAGTTTTGCTATGTCCAAATAGTTAAAAGTAGCAAAAGAAAAACTACCCTGCAACTGTTTCGCTCTGATGCTAAATACTTTATCACTAGGGTCTTTGTCTTGTATAATAATAATGTTTGGGCTTTTACTCTGGTTATTAATATACCCTAAAACGTAATCAGCATAATAACTTAGGTCGGGATTTGCAGATATTATATATGGGTCGTTTACTTTAGTTTTCGTAAAGGTAAAAAGTGGCGAAATGTGATACTTCTGTTTATTAGCCGAAAATGGTTTCATGGCTATTTGAGCTTCTTTTGTAACAGGACCAATTATCAAATCAGCATTTGCTATTTCTTTTTTTTTTATAATTTTAGCAAAAATGAGAGAATCCTTTTCGGTATCAAATGTTGAAATATTAAGATTAATACCAGAAGAAATTAATGAGTCGGCAGCTATCAAAGCTCCTTGATAATATTCTCTACAAGCGTTTCCCAAATCTGCATTATTGGTATTTGCTTTTTGATTTATCTGTTTACTACAAAAAGGCATTATCACAGCCACTTTGGTTTGAGCATGTGCATTGTAAATTGAAAAAAACAAGCAGAATACGCTTACAACCCAATAAATTTGCTTTTTGACCATCATTATATTTGTAAAAATTATTCCCACTCAATAGTAGCAGGTGGCTTACTGCTAATATCATATACTACCCTATTGATGCCACGCACTTCGTTAATAATTCTATTTGAAACAAGACCTAAAAACTCGTGTGGTAAATGGCTGAAATCGGCTGTCATACCATCCACAGAACTTACAGCTCTTAGACAAACCACATTTTCGTAGGTGCGCTCATCCCCCATTACTCCTACCGACTGAACAGGTAGGAATATAACCCCCGCTTGCCATACACTGTTATACAAACCCTTATCTTTCAGCTCTGAAATAAATATATCATCAGCCATTTGTAAGATATTTACCTTTTCAGCTGTAATATCTCCAAGTATTCTAATGGCTAAGCCTGGTCCTGGAAATGGATGTCGACCTAAAATAATTTGTTCTATACCTAATGCTGTTCCCACATTCCTCACTTCATCTTTAAACAGCATACGCAATGGTTCTACTATTTTAAAATCCATTTTTTCGGGCAATCCGCCTACATTGTGATGTGATTTAATTGTTGCTGAAGGCCCTTTAACACTCACACTTTCTATCACATCAGGATATATGGTTCCCTGCGCCAACCATTTAATATTTTTAAGTTTTTTAGCTTCAGCTTCAAACACCTCTATAAAAACACGACCAATAATTTTACGTTTTGTTTCTGGATCGAAAACGCCAACTAACTCGTCTAAAAACAATTTACTAGCGTCAACCCCTATCACATGTAAGCCCATTTTTTTGTAAGCCTCAAGCACGGCTATATATTCGCCCTTTCTCAATAAGCCATTATCAATAAAAATACCCGTAAGCTTATCTCCAATGGCATTTTTAAGCAATACCGCAGCCACACTAGAATCAACACCGCCCGACAAGCCAATGATTACCTTATCATCACCTAATTTTGCCTTAAGTTCTTCGGTGGTAGTTTCTATAAAATGTTTAGGTGTCCAATTTTGCTTCAATCCAGCCACATTTTTTATAAAATTCTCGAGAAGTGTTTTGCCATCTGTGCTATGTGTTACTTCGGGATGAAACTGAATGGCATAAGTAGGCTCTCCTTCTATCTTAAAAGCCGCAACCTTTACGCTTTCAGTACTAGCAATAATTCTAAAGCCGCTTGGAATATCTTGAATAGTATCTCCATGACTCATCCAAACCTGAGAATTTTGTTGGATGTTTTTGAATAATACATCATCACTTATATGAGTTAGTAATGCTCTACCATATTCTCTTATGGTTGATGGCACAACGTAACCGCCATTTTGATGTGCTAACATCTGAGCGCCATAACATACGCCCAAAATTGGCAATTTACCTCTCCACTGCGACAAATCAATGCTAGGTAATATACCATCATTGACCGAATATGGACTACCCGATAAAATAATAGCTTTTACATTGTCTGTATTTTGAGGTAAATGAGTGCAGGGATATATCTCAGAATATACGTTCAATTCTCTTAATCTGCGGGCGATAAGCTGTGTATATTGTGATCCAAAATCGATGATAAATACTTTTTCTTCCATAAAGCGTGCGAAGATAGTTTTTTAGGCAAATTTGTAATATGTGATTTATTTATTTGTTTGAATTTACTATAAAGTATTGGCATGAGTTTATTATTGTATTCCTATTTTCAATAAAATCTAATAAAATTTATCACGTAAAAAATAACAATCTAAGCGTTTTGTATACTTTTATCCCTTATTATTGCCTAAATTAAAAAATCACAATTTCTTTTATGAATTTTGAACAATCTGAAAATCAGAAAATGGTTGCCCAAATGGCAAGAGACTTTGCCGAAAAACACATTCGCCCTTATGTTATGGAATGGGACGAAGCACAGCATTTTCCCAAAGAAACCATGCAAGAAATGGGTAAATTAGGCCTATTAGGTGTATTGGTTCCTGAAGAATATGGTGGAGCTGGGTTAGGTTATAACGAATACATTACCGCTATCATTGAAATTACAAAAGTTTGTAGTTCTGTCGGATTAAGTATGGCTGCACATAACAGTCTTTGCACTGGACATATATTACAATTTGGCAACGATGAGCAAAAGAAAAAATGGCTACCTAAACTAGCCACGGGTGAGTGGATTGGTGCTTGGGGATTGACAGAAGCTAACACAGGCAGCGATGCCATGCGTATGCAATGTGTGGCTAAACAAGATGGAAATGATTGGGTTTTAAACGGTAGCAAAAACTGGATTACACATGGTATTACGGGCGATGTCGCTGTGGTTTTAGCTCGCACAGGCGAATTGTTAGATAGCAATGGCATTACTGCTTTTGTAGTTGAGAGAGGTGCCAAAGGTTTTAAAGGTGGTAAGAAAGAAAACAAACTTGGAATGCGCGCTAGCGAAACAGCTGAAATGATTTTTGAAGATTGTCGCATACCCGCTGAAAACATACTAGGTAATGTGGGAGATGGTTTTAAGCAAGCTATGAAGGTATTGGATGGTGGTAGAATTTCAATTGCATCCCTTTCACTAGGAATTGCTAAAGGTAGCTACGAAGCAGCATTGAAATATTCAAAAGAGCGTCATCAATTTGGACAACCTATTTCAAACTTCCAAGCTATTGGTTTTAAATTAGCTGATATGGCTACGAGAATAGAAGCAGCCGAACTACTAACTTACCAAGCTGCCGATTTAAAAATGAGGCACCTACCAATGACCAAAGAAAGTGCGATGGCTAAATACTATGCATCAGAAGTTTGTGTTTGGGCCGCTAATGAAGCCTTACAGATTTTTGGCGGATATGGATATACTAAAGACTTCCCTGTTGAGAAATTCTATAGAGACTCTAAACTTTGTACCATTGGTGAAGGCACAAGCGAGATTCAAAAATTAGTTATCTCAAGAAGTGTTTTAAAAGATTAAATTATAACAAATAACCTGAAGCCTCCGAGAAATTGGGGGCTTTTTTATGAATAGTGAATTTAAAAATCAAAATAACTCCAATTGCTTTTTCTGTAGAGTAAAACTCAATCTATGGTAAGGTGTAATCCCATGTTTAGCTATAGCATCACGATGCTCTTGTGTAGGATAAGCCTTGTTTCTATCCCAGCCATACATAGGAAATCCATCATGCAATTTCATCATATATTCATCCCTATACGTTTTGGCTAATATGGAAGCTGCTGCTATGCATTGCATTTTGGCATCCCCTTTCACAATACATAAATGCTTGATGTTTTTATAAGGTATAAACCTATTGCCATCTATCAATAGTAATTCAGGTATATTAGCAAGATTATTAATAGCTAAGTGCATCGAAAGAAAAGATGCTTTTAAAATATTTACTTCATCAATTTGTTTGTTGTCGTAGGAAGCTACAGCAAAACAGAGTGATTTCTCTTCAATCTCGTAGCGCAAATCATTCCTTTGCTTTTCGCTTAGCTTTTTCGAGTCATCCAAACCTTTGATAGACTTTTTCGAATCCAGAATAACGGCAGCGGCAAACACTGGTCCAGCCAAGCATCCCCTTCCAGCCTCATCGCAACCCGCTTCTAATACTTCTTTTTGATAAAATTTCTGTAATGCCAAGACAAATGCAATTCTTTATGCAAGCTTATCATTTTTATTTATTTTTTTAGAAAAAAAGAATACAAATTGATATAAACGAACCCTTTGCTGTATGAAGACGGTAAAACCATCCTCATACTTTTAGGGCCGTAATCAATCAAATATTAATTGCTTGAATTTCTCAAGCTCTTAATCTCGTTTTCAAGGCTTAACAGCCTGTGCATAATATTATTATCTTCTCCCATCTTAGCATCGGGGAGCTCATTGCTGAAATAATTTATGAATCTCCAAACCTCACGCACTTCGCCAATACCCACTTCATAGGGTTTGAACAAAGGGTTTAACGACACAAGTTGAAGCTTTCTGTTTTTACTGATGTTATTCTGAATCATTTTAAAAACTGCCCCTTCCTCTTGGGTAATTACAATATAACCTTGTCCGCTTTTTATGTCTTCCCAATTGAGAACATATTCGCCAATCACATACGAACCATGCGTAATTGGTAACATAGAATCTCCATCAATTTGGAAAGCCCTGTATTTTCTTTCGGGCGATAAAAAGGGCAATTGAAAAGTAGGTAAAGTAGCAATAAACTCTGGGTCGCTATAGCCTGCTGTATAGCCAGCTTTTGCTTTAAAAGGTACCAATTCGATGTTGTCCCGATTGAACCTATCAACAGTACCTGAAAGGATTCGGAGTTTTGTTCCTTTTATGTAGTCTTTCTCTTCTTCTATATGTCTTATCTGCAGTTCAGATAGTGTATTTAAATTATGCTTAATCAAATAGTCAATACCTATATTAAAATAGTCGGACAATTTTAATAGAAATTCAATAGGAGGATTTAAGGCAATGCCATTTTCGTAGCTATTTAATTTAGCCCTACTAACAGACAACTCACTTGCGAGAATTTCCTGACTTAGCTTTTTGCGATTACGCAAGGCTCTG
>CAIVPY010000280.1 GCA_903907885.1 uncultured Bacteroidota bacterium | reverse complement strand
ATAGTCAAATATGTTTAGCCACTCAATACAATATTACCTCAAACTTGTGTATTTAAAATTAAGAGCAGTTTTGTTAATATTTTATGTAGGTTAGCGCAACACTAATTTTCACAGTACGTGCAAATGTTATTGAGAACGCAGTAAAGCAATCTGTTAATAACAGGTTGCTTTACTACGTTGGGATTACGTTCGCAATGACGTTGAAATTAATTATTCTCTGGCTTTTCAGCTGGAGTATCTTTTTTCTTTTTTTCTTTCTTTTTGGTTGTCGAAATCTTCAACTCATCTGGGTTGGCTTCTTTGTCGTAATCCACATCCAAAGTTTCACCTTCGCCTGTTTCAAATTTCAATACTTCTTCAGCCATTGGATCTTCAACATACTTTTGAATGGTTCTAGCCAAAGGCCTAGCACCTAAGTCTGCGTCAAATCCTTTTTCAGCCAAGAATTCTTTTGCCACATCGGAAATTTTGAATTTAAAACCAAGCTCTTCCACACGTTTAACCAATTTAGCCAAACTCAAATCAAGGATTTTAACAATGGATTCTTTAGCCAATGAATTGAACACAATCACATCATCAATACGGTTTAAAAACTCGGGTGAGAAGAAACGTTTTAAAGCCGTTTCAATAATTATCTTAGTATTCTTATCTGTATCATTTTGCTTGCTAACCGTATTAAATCCAACTCCTCCTCCAAAATCTTTCAACTGACGACTTCCAATGTTAGAGGTCATAATGATGATGGTATTTCTAAAATCAACTTTACGCCCTAAACTGTCTGTTAAAAAACCTTCATCCAATACTTGTAATAAGATATTAAACACATCAGGATGCGCTTTCTCAATTTCGTCAAGCAAAATTACCGCATATGGTTTTCTACGAATTTTCTCAGTTAGTTGACCACCTTCTTCATATCCCACATAACCTGGAGGTGCGCCTACCAAACGAGAAACCGCAAATTTCTCCATGTATTCACTCATATCTATTCGCACTATAGAATCATCGTTGTCGAATAAATACCTTGCTAAAACCTTAGCCATTTCTGTTTTACCCACACCTGTTGGGCCCAGAAACACAAATGAACCAATTGGTTTATTAGGGTTTTTCAAACCTGCTCTGGTGCGTTGAATGGCTTTTGCTAATTTCTTAATGGCTTCATCTTGCCCAATTACCTTGCCCATCAACTCAGTTCCCATGTTGAGTAAACGCTGTCCTTCGCTTTGGGCAATACGCTTTACAGGAATGCCTGTCATCATTGCTATTACTTCAGCCACATCATCCGTTGTTACATTGAAGCGTTGGTTTTTGGCATCGTCTTCCCATTTGGCTTTTTCAGTTTCTAACTGCTCAAGCAAATGTTTTTCTCTATCTCTTAGTTTAGCAGCCTCTTCGTAGCGTTGGCTTTTCACTACTTTGTTTTTCTCTACTTTTATTTCTTCAACTTGTTTTTCAAGTTCAAGTATGCTTTCAGGCACATGGATATTGCTAAGATGCACCCTTGCTCCTACTTCGTCCAACACATCAATGGCTTTGTCTGGCAAAAACCTATCTGTCATATAACGATTACTCATTTTCACACATGCCTCAATCGCATCTGATTCGTAGGTTACGCTATGATGGTCTTCGTATTTGTTTTTGATATTATTTAAAATCTCAACTGTTTCTTCAGGACTGGTTGGTTCAACCATTACGATTTGGAACCTGCGCTCTAATGCACCATCCTTCTCGATATATTGGCGATACTCGTCAAGTGTGGTAGCACCAATACATTGGATTTCGCCCCGAGCTAAAGCGGGTTTGAACATATTGCTGGCATCCAAACTTCCGCTTGCTCCACCTGCACCCACAATGGTATGTATCTCGTCAATAAACAAAATTACATCAGGTGATTTTTCCAATTCATTCATCACCGCTTTCATGCGCTCTTCAAACTGTCCGCGGTATTTGGTTCCAGCAACTAAGCTTGCCAAATCAAGCATCACCACTCGTTTATTGAAAAGTACACGAGATACTTTTCTTTGTATGATTCTTAAAGCCAAACCTTCTGCAATAGCTGTTTTTCCTACACCTGGCTCACCTATAAGGATTGGGTTATTCTTTTTACGTCTTGATAATATTTGAGAAACACGCTCTATTTCTTTCTCTCTACCTACAATAGCATCAAGCTTACCTTCTTCAGCTGATTTGGTTAAGTCTCTTCCAAAGTTATCAAGCACTGGTGTTTTAGATTTTGAATCAGGCTTGCGAACAGGTTCTTGCTTGCGCTCTTCGGGCCTCCCGCTATAATAATCATCTTCATCAGCATTGGGAGCTTCGTTTTTCACTTCTGAAATATTATTCTCAATAGCAGCTTTCATAATATCGTAGTTAATACCAAACTGCGAAAGAATTTGTGAAGCCAAATTGTCTTCATCACGCAATATTGACAGTAAAAGATGCTCTGTGCCTATGATATCAGTCTTAAAGATTTTGGCTTCAAGGTAGGTAATTTTAAGCACCTTTTCGGCCTGCTTTGTAAGGGGAATATTTACAAAATTGGTATTGTTTGATGCAGTATTTTTAATAGCATCTTCTATTGTTCTCTTCAGCTTTATCTTGTCTATATCCAAAGCCTGTAGTGTCTTGATAGCCTTGCCATCACCTTCTCTTATGAGGCCAAGCAACAAGTGCTCAGTGCCTATGTAATCGTGCCCAAGTCTAATAGCCTCTTCGCGGCTATAGCTAATTACGTCTTTTACGCGTGGCGAAAATTTTGCTTCCATGGTTATATACTCCGAATTTTAATATGCTTACTAATTTAGTCAAACAATGTTCCAAAACAGTTTACGCAATTTATAAATTGAATTTAAAAAACAATGTCATTTATGTTCACAAATAGATGTTAGCTTTTTAGTAACAACCATATCAAGTATTTCCATTTGATAAATCCCTATTTCAAAACATCCTTATAATAAAAGTTTCAACCGTTATCTATTTACGTGTTAGTTTCTTCATGCTTCAGAATGACGAACCATAATAATTAGGCAGCATCAGCACATCAAACATCTATTCCGATTCAGCGGCTTCGTGAATCATTTTCTCGGCTAGTTCTTTACCTAAATAAGCATCAATCAGCTTGTGAATAAAGTATAGCAAAGGAATCATTACAAAGGCAGCTGTAAATTTATACACATAGTTTACAATACAAATAGCTAACACCTGTGCCAATGGCCACTGGTCTGGGGTGTTCAATTTACCTATATAAAAGGCAATGAATAACACCACAAAACTATCTATCAATTGTGATACCAAGGTACTGATGGTTGCACGAAGCCAAAGATGCTTATCCCCTGTACTTTGACGCACCCAGTGAAACACCTTCACATCAATCAACTGCCCTAACAAAAAAGCTACCAATGAGCCAATGATTATCCACAAACCCTGACCAAATATTGAATTATAGGCCAAGTTCATATCCAATGGACCACTTTCTGTTTGTTTGGTATTCCAAAAATCGGCACCTGTGGCATGCATTGCCGTAAAAACACCTAAAAAAGAATAGGCTATCAAAGTGGCTGCAATCAGGGAGTATAGCCTCACTGCTTTGTGCCCAAAATACTCGTTTATTATATCTGTCATCACAAACACAATAGGCCACAGGATAACACCTGCGGTCATATTAAACGACAAATCAAAACCAAACAAATGCCAGTTGGCAGGCTCTAATCCAAAGGTTTTTTCGAGCGAAAATATCTTCACCCCGATGAACTCAGCAATGATGGCATTAGCAATAAAAAACGAACCTAATACTAAAAACAATATATTGCGTTTTGATTCCTTCATATCTTAATTATAACAATACAATTATAAACACAATAAGTTTGAAAGAAAGCAAATAAGCAAAATGTTGAAAGTGTGTTAAAATCCTCTGTTAACAATTACTTAAAATCGTAAGTTGAAATAAATTTAAATAGTATGCACTTAGCAATAGCAGGAAACATAGGATCGGGGAAGACAACTTTAACCACGCTTTTATCAAAACACTACAAGTTTGAGCCTCATTATGAGGATGTGGAGGATAATCCTTACATCAGCGATTTTTATGAAGATATGCACAGATGGAGCTTCAATTTGCAAATTTATTTTTTGAATAGCCGCTACAATACAGTGTTGGGTTTGCAAAAATCTAAGAAAAATATCATCCAAGATAGAACCATTTACGAAGATGCACACATTTTTGCTCCCAATCTTCACTCGATGGGATTGATGAGTACCCGTGATTTTGAAACGTATCAAAAACTTTTTGAATCGCTAAATCAAACCATCAAAGCACCTGATTTGTTAGTATATTTAAGAGCTTCAATACCATCGTTGGTTAACAATATTCAAAAGCGTGGTAGAGACTATGAAGACAGCATTCGTTTGGATTATTTAAAACGATTAAACGAAAGATATGAAGCATGGATTAGCACCTACAAACACCGTCATATCATTATCGAAGTGGATGATTTGAACTATGCCGAACGCCCTGAAGATTTGGGAAAGGTTATTTCAAGAATTGAAACTGAAATAAACGGTTTGTTCTAATCTAAATACATCTTTCTGTTAATTTTCCCTAATCTAATATTTAATCCTAAGTTGTAAACTGGAAGAAATGGGAAGTTGTAATAATCTCCAAAAAACACACCATTTGCAGTTACGTTTGATAGGTTAACAGGCTCTAACATACCATTGGTTTTGTAATTTATTTTAGGGATGTTGGTATAGTAAAAGCCAATCTCGGCAGTAATGCCAATTCGCTTTTTAGGAATTGCATTTCCATAGCCAACACCAAAATAAGGACTTGGCTGAACATTATAGTTAAGCGATATTGAACCCATTTCATCAGGGCTAATCATAATATTGCCAACTTGTAGCGAATCTTTTCTTTTCACTAGATTACTTACCTCGTTTAATAAAATCGAAAAGCCTGCTGAAATTTTAAAAGGATTTTTAAAAGGATGGTAATCTAACAACACACCTATTGAACCTCTTTTAATAAATCCATTTACCTGCATTTTTATTTGATTGATGTATGTCTCTTGGTTATTGATGTCTATAAAATAGTAACGTCCTTCTAACCTTGCTACCAACTTGCCATTTTTAAGAATACTATGCGCCAATTGAATCCCAATGCCATTGGTTGATAGGTTTAAACCCAATCCTAAACTATGCTTTAATGGGTTGTTGCTAGATGTGATATCTTGAGCAAAATTTATATTGGCTAAGCCAACATAAATGAATAAAAATAGAATTGATTTTTTCATAGCTAAAATTTCTACTTAGTTTTTCCTATGTTGACTTCACCACAAACATAATTATTTATTCAGTTACTTGTTGCTTTGCTGCGCATTATCCTATGTGCTATACCAAGAGAGGTAAAATGTATTGTGTTTGCTTTTCTAGATGAGTGTATTGGTGGCAAATGTGTTATGTATTTTTTTATACATGGGCATATTAACAAAAAATATACTGTGTTTGTTTTTCTATATGAGCATATTGATAGCAAATATGTTATGTATTTCTGTAAACATGGGCATATTTGTGCAAAATATACTATGTTTACTTTTCTATACGAGCATATTGGTGGCAAATGTGCTATGTATTTTTTTACACATGGGCATATTTGTGCAAAATGTATTGTGTTTACTTTTTGATAGTCTTAATATTTTTATCCAATTGCTAGAAACTAATGGATAGAATGAGTTGTAAGGACGAAATACTATTCGCCCAAATTCCTGTCTATATCAAGTTTAAACGATTGTAGGATTTTTATTGCTGTGGATATAGAATTAATTATATTTGAATTATGAATACACTTCAAATTGATATTATAAATCCAAAGGCTAATAAGTTGCTACAAGACCTAGCAGATTTGAAACTTATTTCTATCAGAAATAAGTCAGATGATTCATTCCTTAGCTTACTAAATAAATTTAGAGAGAAAGCCAAAAGCAATCCTCCAACGCTTGCTGAAATAACTAAAGAGGTTGAGTTTGTAAGAACAAAAAGGTATGAAAAATGATAAAGATAGGGTCATAATTGACACAAATCTTTGGATTAGTTTTTTGCTTACTAAAAACTATGCAAGCCTTGATACCATAATATCTAACAGCAAAATTACACTTGTATTTAGTCAAGAGTTAATTGACGAAATAATAGAAGTTACACAACGAAGAAAGTTTAAAAAGTATTTTGATATATTTGAATTAGAAATTCTCTTATTAGAAATCAGAAAAAGAGCATTGTTTGTAAAAGTATCAAGTATTGTTGGTGATTGTAGAGATGAAAAAGATAATTTTTTGTTGGCTTTGGCTAAAGATGCCAATGCAAGCCACCTAATAACTGGAGATAAAGATTTACTTGTTTTGGAAAAATTTCAGCAAACAAAAATCTTAACTATGTCAGAGTACTTAAAACAAATGTAGTCGATAGAGTGCGGGCAAAACATTTTTCGCCCCTACTAATAGAAATTCTTTCTATTGCTTTTGTTCCAAATCTTTATCAAGATAAAGCCAAAAAGCATGCCTCCCAAATGGGCAAAGTGTGCCACATTATCACTAGGGTTGTTGGATATACCTTGGTATAATTCGGCAGCCCCATAAAAAAACACGAAGTATTTAGCCTTGATAGGAAAGGGGAAAAATAACATGATTAATTCTGTGTTTGGAAACAACATACCAAAGCCAAGCAGTAAGCCAAACACCGCACCACTGGCACCCACCACAGGTACATTCATTTTAGCTTGCACCAGCATTTCAGCTATTTGCTTTGAGTTGGCAATGTATTCAGGGTTTTGCTTTTGTTGATACCAAGCTTCGGTAAACTGTTGTATCAAAGTATTGTCTGCATACTTGCCTTGTTGGTTTATAAAGACTCTGAAATTTTCAAATGTAGGGTTACTTACATAGTTGCTTACTTGCTCTTGCAAATGCGAAATCTCATACCAGTTAACACCCAAATGCAAGAAGGCTGCACCTAAACCTGTAACCATGTAATAAATCAAAAAGCGTTTAGGTCCCCAATAGTTTTCGAGGGTATTGCCAAACATCCAAAGACTAAACATATTAAAGAGCAAATGTGTCATGCTGCCATGCATAAACAAATGGGTTACCAATTGGTAAGATTTGAAATGTGGCGATGCAGGATAAAACAATCCAAAGGTTTCGTTCATGTCAAACCAGCCTCGGCTTTCCATGACAGCACTTGCCAAAAAGCAAAGCCCATTTATAATCAAAAGGTTTTTTACCACCAATGGTAATATCGAAAATTGGTTTGGTCTCATGTGTTAGTTGTCAGTTGTTTGTTTATAGGGTTATTTAATATTCATTTCGCATTTTTGTCACTTCGTATTCCGCATTTCTAAAAAAGTCTTTTAACATCATCTAGACTAAGCATTCTTAAGCAAGGTTTACCATCAGGAGAATAGGTGGGTTCTTTGCACGCAAAAAGTTCATCTATCAGTTGGTTCATTTCTTCTAAGCTTAGTCTGTTACCGGCTTTCACCGCAGCTTGTTTCGCCAAACTCCGTGCCACGCTTTCGTGTTTGTTATTTTGCGCCCCTCTAGTGTTTTTATAGTTTTCAATTAACTCTTGCAACACTTGTTCTTCATTCACATGGTTCAATTCAGCAGGCACACCATTTAGCACAAAAGTGTTTTTGCCAAACTCATTTATATCAAATCCAAGGGCACGAATTTCAGGTAATATTTCAAGCAATATACTCTCATCACCTGCATTTAAATGCACCGCTTTTGGAAATAATTTCTGCTGACTGACAGCAGGATTTTTTTGCAAAGCATACAAGTTCTTTTCATACAAAATTCGCTCATGTGCCGCTTGTTGGTCAATCAACATCAAGCCACTTTTTACTTGCGAAACGATGTAAGCATGGTGCAATTGAAAAATACTTTGGGCTACAGTAGTTTCAGGTTCGGGCTCAGGCATCGCAATTTTGCTAGTGATGCCAGGCAATTCGAACAATTGTGGACGAGAACTTTTCTCACTACGTGCTATTTCATATATCTGTTTCCAATCTTGGTTATTGTCTTTTTTTACAAAATCAGAACCCCTGCCATAGTTGCGCTCTTCTCTGATGGTAGCATCTTTTTGGGAGTTTTGTTGAGATACCATATTGCCATAATCAGATTGTTTAATCTGAAAATTCATGAATTGGTTATCGTCAAATTCATTGATTTTTGGCGCTACATGAAAATCGCCCAAAGCCTTGCGGGTAATGGCTCTGATGATTTGGTATACGTTTTTTTCATCCTCAAACTTTAATTCAGTCTTGGTTGGATGAATATTGATATCTATTTGTGCAGGATTGATTTCGATAAAGATACAATAAAATGGATATTGTTCTTTGCTTATCATACCCTCGAAAGAACTGGTGACAGCATGGTTTAGGTAAGCATCTTTAATAAATCGCTTGTTTACAAAAAAGAACTGCTCACCACGCATTTTTTTTGCCAACTCTGGTTTACCAATAAATCCACTTACATTGATGATGCTGGTTTCTTCTTCACAGGGCAATAAATTGTCTTTGTTTTTATCGGCATAGATATCACAAATACGCTGTAATTGACTTGCTTTTTTTAGATTAAAACTTTCATCGTCATTATGCCACAAACTAAAAGCAATTTGAGGATTGGCAAGCGCTGCACGGGTATACTCATCAATGATATGGCGCAACTCCACAGGATTGGATTTGAGAAAATTTCTGCGAGCTGGCACATTAAAGAATAGGTTTTTTACGGCTATGCTTGTACCAACAGATGCGGCAATATTCTCTTGCTTCTTCACCTCGCTACCTTCTATCAAAATAAGAGTTCCTAAAGAATCCTCTTCGCGCTTGGTTTTCAATTCGACATGAGCCACAGAAGCCATACTGGCCAATGCCTCGCCTCTGAAGCCCATGGTTTTTATTTTAAAAATATCTTCACTACTTGATATTTTGGAGGTGGCATGCCTTTCCCAACACATACGAGCATCGGTAGGGCTCATGCCTATGCCGTTGTCTATTACCTGCACCAAAGCCTTGCCTGCATCGCGCAAAATCAATTTGATTTCTGTGCTTTGGGCATCTATGGCGTTGTCGAGCAATTCCTTCACCACACTAGCAGGCCTTTGAATCACTTCACCGGCTGCAATTTGGTTAGCTACATGATCGGGTAATAGTTTAATTATGTCTGACATCTTCTCTTTCTGCAACGCAAAAAACCGAATAAAAAGGCATATTCTGAAATAGATTTTATATTCGCCTCAAATTATGGAAGCTAATCGTTCAAAATTTGAGAGCATTTTAAAAGTTCGCCCTGACGATATCGACATGAATAACCATGTACACAGCAGTAAATACATTGATTATGTGTTAGCTGCAAGATACGAGCAAATGGAGCTAAATTATAAAATGCCCATGCAAGAATTTATTAAACATGGTTATGGTTGGGTCATAAAAAATACTTTCATCGAGTTTAAGCGACCTCTGCTTTTAGGTGACGAAATGAAAATTATTACTTGGATTGACGAAATGCATAAAGATGGTGTGAAAGTTTGTTACGATATTGTGAAGCTAAGTACCGATAAATCCTGTAGCAGCGGGTATTTTAATTATACCATGGTTAGTTTGACAACAGGCAGGGCTGAGCTCATACCAGATTGGATAAAGGAGCGTTATAGCATTTAAATAATTAGGAATTACGAATTTTGAATGCTGAATTGAAAAAAGAATAGAAATTATAGCAAACATATTCCCACTTGTGCGTTGTCATCCTGAGCGGAGTCGAAGGATCTAGGGCAAGCTAAGGTGTATGTTTCTAACCAAGATTAAATATAGATAAATAGGCCAACACCATTTGCCAAGCCTTGAAAAAATGAATAAAAAAAACATAGCCATATACTTTAGCCTATTTTTTCTTATTGCACTAAGTGCATGCAGAAAAGATTTGGAGTTTACCAAAAATAGGGTAATGCTAAAATTCTCAAGTGACTCGGTATTGTTTGATACCCTATTTAGCAAGTTGAGCAGTAACGTTCCCAATACACCCCGCTCTATTACCTTTCAATTAAGGGTGACTAACCCAGATGAAAATGCCATCAAGACAAACATAAAATTGGCGGGCAATACCACTGCTTCTGTTTTTAAACTCAATGTGAATGGTCAGCCAGGAAAGGTTTTCAATGATATCGAAATCATGGGTAAAGACAGCATCTTTATTTTTGTGCAGGTTTATCCTGATTCGGCAACACAATTTAACAATAACCTACCTTACCCAATAGCAGATAATATCTTGTTTGAAACCAATGGCAACAAACAAAGTGTGGTGATTTTTGGCTATGGTCAAAATGCTAATTTTATTAATGACTCGGTTTTAGAAAGCAATAAACAAATTACATGGCCAGCGGGAAAGCCTTATGTTATTTATAACTCAGTTTTAGTGCCAACTGGCACAACATTAACCATAGCTGCGGGGGCTCAAATATACAGTCATATCAATTCCAAAATATATGTGCAAGGCACTTTGAAAGTAAATGGAACCTTTGATAACCCTGTGGTTTTTCAAGGCGATAGATTGGAAAATGACTATAAAGATGTGGCAGGCCAGTGGGAAGGCATTCACTTTTTAACCACAAGCAAAAACAATATCATCAAGGGTGCTGTTATTAAGAATGCTTATATTGGTATTCGTTTGGATTCATTGGCATCAGACACCAATCCCAAGTTGACATTAGATCAATCAATTATCAAAAACTCATCAGCGGTGGGTATTTTGGCTTATACATCTAGTTTAAAAGCTACCAATAATTTGGTGTTCAATTCAGGTATTTATTCATTTGCTGCTGACTATGGAGGAGACTACCAATTAATCAATAATACATTTGCTTCTTTGGGTTCAAGTGCAGGCAGACAAGACCCTTCATTCATATTAAGCAATTCACCAGTTCGAGATTCATTGAAGAACATTGTGTTTGCATTTCCACTTTCATATAATGTAACCAACAATATCATATATGGTTCATTGGATGACGAGATTGCTTTTAATGAAGATCCTGAAGGTAAAAAAGTAACAAGCAAAACAGTAAAAAATAACCTCATCAAAACCCAATTGGAAGGGCTGAATGTGAATAATAATTTGATTAATGCAGACCCCTTGTTTGTGGATGTATTCAACAACAATTATGAGATTACAGGTCCATCTCCATGCAGCCAAGCAGGGGCAAGTATTGTAAGCTATAAGTTCTTTCAGGATTTAAAAGGTCTAAGTCGAAATATTGTGAAGCCTAGTATGGGTGCTTACGAGGCTCCGAAGTAAATTTATCTCGTTATTTTCTATAACAATTTTTATATTTGTTTAATAAAACAAAACGATGTACACATACAAAATACATTTACACAAAGAGGATGAAGGTGGCTACACCGTTTCTGTACCTGCTTTGCCTGGTTGTATTACCTATGGCGAAAACGAAGATGAAGCTATTTCAATGGCTAAAGAAGCCATTGAACTTTATGTAGAAGAATTAGTTGAAAGAAACGAACCCATACCTGATGATACGAATACATTAGAACATACGGTTAACTTTGAATTTGCATGAACCTTTCTCCCAAATACCTTATTAAGATTTTGGAGAAGTTTGGATTCTTTTATAAAAGAACAAAAGGCTCTCATCAATTATATTACAATCCCATAACTAACAAAACCATCATAGTTCCTGTTCATGGTGGCAAGGATATGAAAAAAGGAACTTTCTTGGCTATTTTAAAACAAGCAGGTATCGAAAAATCCGAGATTGGTTTGTAGTTGGGTTCAAAACCCTATAAATGTTTTCACTCGGTATTCAAATGGGAATGACTACTCTGTTTGACACACTCGGAGGAGAGAAGCATCCCTTCTACATTATCTCAAAACTATCAGCATCTTTTTCTACAGGGAATGCATTTCGATAATCGGTAAGAACACTTTTTGAGAGTGTATGTGTTTTAATGTCTTCTTCTTCTGTTTTCCTATATAAAATTTCGCCTAAAGGACTAATCACAGATGTATCACCCGAATGGAGTATGCTGTTTCCATCGTTACCTATACGGTTTACCCCTACCACATAGGCTTGGTTTTCGATAGCTCTGGCTGTGAGCAATGCTTTCCAATGCTCGGCTCTTCGCTGTGGCCAGTTGGCAACAAATATCAACACATCATAATTGAAGGTTTCTGTTCTACGCATCCAAACTGGAAAACGCAAATCATAACAAACCATTGGTGCTATGTTGAATCCTTTGTAGGTAATAATTTTTTGAATATTGCCTTTTACATAGTGATTATTTTCGTCACCCATTCTGAAAAGATGTGCCTTGTCGTAGTAATGAATTTCATCTTGGGTTACAAATAAAAAACGATTTACATAATTGCCTTCGTCATTCTTAATAATTGCACTACCACAAATGGCTGCATTTTTATTCTGCGCTTGTTTCTTCATCCAATCAATGGTTTCACCTTGCATGGTTTCAGCAAAAAGCTTGGCATTCATGGTAAATCCAGTGGTAAACATCTCGGGTAACACAATCAAGTCGGTGTTCTGGATGTTAGCTATTTTAGCTTCAAACATATTCAAATTGGCTTTTGGGTTTTCCCAATGTAAGTGACTTTGAATAGTAGTTACCTTTAGTTCCATATTTATATTTTCAATAAGCGTTCAGCAGCTTTTTCAAGTGTTACATTTCCTTTGGCAAAACAAAAACGAAGTACATTGTGGTCGTTTTGTTTATGGTAAAAAACTGAAACGGGAATACTTGCTACCTTATGTTCAATGGTTAACCTTTTTGCAAAGTCAAGGTCTTTTTCCTGGGTTATTTTACTGTATTGCAATAGTTGAAAATATGAACCTTGACAAGGCATCAATTTAAATTTAGAACCTTTGATTAATGCCCTAAAATAGTCTCTTTTTTCTTGGTAAAATGCATTGAGTTGCAAGTAAGCATCTTTGTCATCCATGTAATCGGCCACAGCATATTGTATAGGAGTGTTTGTACTAAAAGCAATGAATTGATGTGCCTTTCTTAGCTCAACAGTTAAATTAGCAGGAGCCAAAATATATCCCATTTTCCAGCCTGTGGTGTGATAGGTTTTACCGAATGATGATACTATAAAACTTCTTTCGGCAAGTTTTGGATAACGAGCAACACTCTGATGTTCTATTCCATCAAAAATGATGTGTTCATATACTTCATCACTTACAATAACTATATCTGTGTTCTTTACTAGTTTCTCTAACTTCTGCATATCCTGTGCACTCAAAATGCTTCCGCTAGGGTTGTGTGGTGTATTTATGATGATGAGTTTGGTGTGAAAATTAATAAGTTTTTTAACCTCATTCCAATCCACTTTATAATCAGGTTGTTTTAGTTCCACATATACTGCTCTTCCACCATTTAATTCAATGGCTGGCACATAACTATCATAACAAGGTTCTAACACAATCACTTCATCGCCTTCTTTTACCATAGCTGAAATGATAGCAAAAATGCCATGTGTAGCACCTGGCACAATGGTTATTTCTTTATCTGGGTCGTAGGTAGCAGAATATAATTCCTCAGTTTTAATAGCAATTTTTTCTCTAAGTTTCATTACACCCGGCATAGGTGCATATTGATTCATGCCCGCTTTCATATAATGATAAACTAGCTCTGTTAATTTAGGGTTCACCTCAAAATCAGGGAAACCCTGAGCAAGATTAATGGCTTGATGTTCGTTTGCCAAAGTAGTCATTACAGCAAAGATGCTGGTGCCGCTTTTGGGTAATTTAGATTTTATTGAGCCAGGAAATTCCATATCAAAGCAATTTACTATTTACTGTTTAATTTCAATGAAAATATTTGCATATAACTTTATATAATTGGTTTTTTGAATGATAGATTTAGAATTTATATATTGATACTCTTAATCAGTGCAGCTTATTTCTTCAAAAGATATAGTGTTTATGCGTTTGAAAAAGTAAGTTAATCTATTTATTATAGATCATTAGCTAAATTATATTGCAAAAAATTATATTGCTTAAAATTTATCGTTTAATAAAGCTATGACATTTAAAAATTTACTCTTTTTTGCTTTGTTTTCTTGCACAATTGCAAAAGCGCAAACAAGCGACCCCAGCATAATAACTCCTATAAACTTAGATGGTCCAAGGGTTGGACTTACATACATTGCCCCTGGAAAATTAGCTGAAAAACTAAAAAAAGATTATGATGTCAATCCCTTTATTACACAGTTTGGATGGCAATTTGAAACACGTTACTTCTCGCTTCCAAATGGCACTGCAGGTTTGGTTGAAGGCGTTTTATTAGTAGGTGGACTTGAACAAGGTAAGTTTTTGCCGAGTGCAAATTTGTTAATTGGTATTAGAAACAAACGCGGAATCGAATTTGGTTTTGGTCCAAATGTATCACTTGCAGGCGCATCATTTGTTT
>CAIVPY010000279.1 GCA_903907885.1 uncultured Bacteroidota bacterium | reverse complement strand
CCCGATGGTTTGTTGTCCGTTTGCTTTGGGATATAGGTATAAAGGAAAAACATAGCCAACTTCACCAGTTTGCAATGAAACAGTGCATCTTTCCGTTGGTTTGTCAGTTATAAAACAGTGTTGAAAATCAAATGAGGTTTGTCTTTGACAAGTTAATAATCCAAAATTACCTTTGATTAAATTTTTAGAAATTTCAAAACGAGGATATGCAACTAATCCTTTACTAATGCCAGAAATGTATGAAAACCTTGTATCAAAAGGACGATATAATATTTTTGCAATCTTATCTTTACCATTTTTAATTACATCATTTTTCGCAAACTTTACTTTCCAGTCCCGACCATCTTTTAATTTGTATTTAGTGCTAATATCACTCTCATCCATTTTGATAAAGTCGTCAACTACTTGGCTCATTTCGATTGCAGAAATTTGAACTGCAACACTATCTTTCTGACTTTCTATTCCAGAACTATATTTTGGCAACAACTCTTCAATTTTAAAACCTTTGATGTAGCTTTTTTCTTCTGAAAAATCTTTGGGTACAAAAAAATAATTTGGCGATTTATACTCTAACTTATTCCAGACTATTGAATTGATATTATTATCTATTAATGTTTGGTACTTAAATTCACGCAAACCAAATAATTCTGAATGGAAAACATCCCCTAATTTCCCCTTCTTATTTTTATTGGACTTTATAAATAAATTTATACTTACTCCTTGTTGAATATCAAAGACATTTTCGTCTTTACTTCCATCTAAAGCACTTTCGTTTTTCTTGGTGCTTCCGTGTAAATCAAGAATGTAAATTGTATCAAAACTTTCTAATAAACACTTACGCATTTGCCTATGAGTGCTACCTTCAATAAAACTATTATTAGAAATATAGGCTAATACACCACTTCCATTTTTATCAATAAAATGCTGACCATAACGAATGAACTTTATATAATCATCATCGAGATTTATTTTTCTTTCATTCAAGTCTTTTTTATAGTCCGAAATTAAGTTTTGTATCCACTCATTTTTATTTGTGCTACTAACAGCATATGGCGGATTTCCAATTACACACATTACTGGTGTATCTCGTTTGATGTGATTGGCTTCGTTGGCTTCGGTGCTTAACCAATTTACAAAGAGAGTTCCTGTGTCTTGGTGGTGTTCTTCTAAACTGTTGGTAAGGTAAACTCGAAGGCGTTGGTTCTTCTCGACTCCGCTCGAAGTGACAGTTGGTTTGTAACCAGTTTCAGTTAAAAGCAAATCTAATTTTAAATGTGCCATTGCGTAACTTGCCATCAACAACTCAAATCCATTGAGGCGAGGTAATAAATGCGTTTCTACATAATTGCTCCAAATTCCTTTTTGTATTTCAAACTTTTTGTGAATATGTTTAACCACTTCCGCTAAAAAAGTTCCTGTTCCTGTGGCTGGGTCAAGTATTTGAACTTTGTGAACTTCCTGTTCAGTCTTTTTGCCTTGTACATCAACTTTTATTTTTGTTTTACTATTGTCGGCAAGTCCTTGCGGTAAATCAAATTCAGTTTTTAAAATATCATCAACGGCACGAACAATAAAATTTACAACTGGGGCTGGTGTGTACCAAACGCCACGAGCCTTTCGCAATTTTGGGTCGTACTCACTCAAAAATGTTTCGTAAAAATGGATGATTGG
>CAIVPY010000278.1 GCA_903907885.1 uncultured Bacteroidota bacterium | reverse complement strand
TACCGCAATCCTACTGAAATAAACAATACCTTTATCTTGAATAATTATGTAGGAAGTTTTGAAAAACTGAAATGGGATATGATTCCTAGAACCCTTGAATTTAAGGGGCCTACCGAGAAAGAAAATCCATCTGCAGCAAGCTATTTGTTATCATCTCGCAAAAGCCAAGATAATCTAACGTTTAAAACAGCAAGTGTGTTTATGACTTTAGATGATTATACCATGAACTGCCGAAAAATACCATATATAAACATTGCTGATAGCAGGGTATTACCTGATAGCGGAAAGGCTGTAATCAGAGAGAATGCAGAAATGGATATGTTGGTGAATGCGCAAATAACAGCTGATACCATCAATACCTATCACAAGGTGAACCAAGTTACGATTAAAATCAATGGTAGAACCGATGTGAGAGGCGCAGGTAATTACAAATACGTTGATAAAAACAAAAACGAACAGAAATTCTATTTAGACAAAATAATAGTAGCAGATAAAAAATACTTAGAAGGTTCAACATTGATTCCAGATTCGATTAATTTCCTAGTGGGCCCTAAAGTTGGCTTTAGAGGAAATGCCATTCTGCGAAGTTTCAATCCTAATTTGGAGTACAATGGTTTCTTCAAAGCCATGCATGCATCCTACTTTCCAAAAAGTGATTGGTTTAAAGCAGCAGCCATTATCAGTCCTGATTCTGTGTATGTGAATACAACAGGACAACCTTTGACAAATTTAAACAAGCAAGCCTTGGCAAGTGGCTTGTATGTGAGTAATGATTCAACCCACGTATATGCAGCTTTGTTTGGACGTAAACGAAATACCAGTGATGCTGAGCTTATGAAAACCGAAGGCACATTTGCTTATTTTGAAAACATTGAAGAGTTTCGTCTTGGGCCTTATGACAAGGTTTTTGGTACGGGCAAAAAAGGCAATTTTATGGCATTTAGTGAGCCCAAAAAATTAATCTATAACGAGGGGAAGTTTAACCTTGGTTTTGATTTGCCTAAGTTCAATGTGAAGTCTGCGGGGTATTCTAGCTTCAATTTAAAGGATACCACCTTTTTAATGAAATTGATAATGGTGATTGATTTTCCTATTCCATCACAAGCATTGAAATTGATGTATGACTCCTTGAACGAACAAGGTGCTTCTTCATCTAATCAGTTTTATGACGAAAAGGCTTTGAAGATTGGTATTCCTGAGTTGGTGGATGAGAAGGGTTATAAAAAGTTGGGTGATGATATGGTGGCTGAATTGAACGACAAGAACATTGAAAGTTTAATTAAAACCATGCTGATTACGGATGCAACATTAACGTGGAACCAAGCATCTCGTTCGTTTGTGAGCGTAGCAGATTTTGGTATACGTAGTTTTGATAAGAACTTGCTCGAAAGAAAAGTAAAAGGCCGCTTAGAGATTAAGAAACTGAGAAGTGGCGATGATTTTACCCTCTATTTAATGGGTGCTTCGGGATCTTGGTATTTCTTTAAATACCAAAAAGGCATTATGGGCATATTGGCAAGCGACCCTGTGTTTAATGAAATGATTAAGGCAAACATTGATAAAATGTCGAGTGATGATTATAAACTGCGCCAAGGAAGTATTAGCGATAGAAACAAATTGGTAAGGGCTTTGAAAGGCAAGTTGTAGGAGGGTTATGGAAATGGTGATAGCTAGTTGATGCGAGTGTTGAAGAAGTAAATGATTCTGTTTGTATGAGATCAAACCTACAAATTTGTTGAAATAAAAATATATGTTTAATATCGTAAACGTTTAAAACTACAACTTAAATGAAAAGCATTTTATCT
>CAIVPY010000277.1 GCA_903907885.1 uncultured Bacteroidota bacterium | reverse complement strand
TTAACTCTAATAAAGTTACTAATACTGAAGATTTATTTTTAGTTTTACCAATAACAATGGTAGCAGCTTTTTCAACTGCAGCTGCATATGTTGCTCCTGGTACAGGAGGTGCTGCTCTATTAAGTATTAAAAATAATTTTATTAATCTAATCCATCAAGTTGATATTCAAATAGCAGGGAAAACAATTGAATCAACACAACCATTTATTAATATTGCTAAAAACTTTCAAATGATAAATGAAATGAGTTTAAATGATGTAAAAACAATAGGACCAACATTAGGATTTAGCGATAATGGTCTTGATAATCATCGTAGTATGGTATATACAACTGCAGCAGGTGCAAGTTTAAGTTGGTTTAACAAATAATAGACCATATATATTAAATGCAGCAACTGGTGGTGGGTGTGATACACAAATATCTATGCAAGCAACACCAAATAAATTGGTTACTAATTCATCTTTACAACAAAGGATAGCAAGATATGCAGACACTATTAATGGTACTACTAATAATATATATCCAACTATTTTAACTACTGCTCAGTTAGCAGCCGAAGGACATCCATATTACACTGTTTTAAATACTAATTATATGGTTTGGTATGATTATGCAACAATTAAATTATCAACACTTTTAGAAAGTTTAGGAAATATAGGATTAATTAAAAAATTAGATTGTACCCTGCGTATTTGGATTAATACTGGTTCTTTAAATGTGACTGTTTCAACTCCTAATACAACAACTTTAGGATATGGTGCAGTTAGTAGTACTTTTAGTAATACATGCCCATTATCTGTTAATTATTTACCAGATACTTCAGCAAATGGTGGTATCCCAGCGACTACAGTTAATATAAGTTGTGGTTTATATATTGCAAAACCACCTAATACATCTTTAGGTTCTTATAATGTTAATTTAGGTTCCTCAAATTCAGGCGCTTCGCATCCTCTCCAATCATGCAGAATATATTATAGTCAAATTGTATTAAATCCACAAAAAGCATTAAAATATATTACTGAAAATAGAGCGAAAAAAGTTATATATAGATCTGTATTAATAAATCAATATAACAATACATCTAAAGGAGGTAATTTTAATCAATTAATAAATAGTGGTGTTTGTCATCCAACAGGAGTTTTAATATGTCCTTTTATATCATCTGTTGAAACAGGATTTGGAGACTATCAATGGAAAAATCCATATGATTCATGTCCAGCTACTACTTCCCCAATTAGTTTAACTAATTTACAAGTTTCAATAGGAGGTGTAAATCAATTACAATCAACATTATTTTATAATTATGAAAATTATATAGAGCAATTAAATCTAGCGGAAGCATTAACATCAACTGATTTCGGAGTATCAACATCTTTATATGGTCAATTATGGTGGGAAATGTCTCGATTTTATTATGTTAATGTTGAAAGAAGTAGCAGAGCTGATAAATTACAAGCAAGAAATATTAATATATCATTTACAAATAATTCATCTGTTGCAATGGATGCAATAGTTTGTATATTTTATGCAGATGAATTAACTATTGATGTGGAAACTGGATTAATTACTAAATAAGCTTATTTATAAGCAATAATCAATTCAATATCACCATCATCTATTTTTTTTTGTTATATAATGTGTAAATCCTAAATTTTTTAAATCTAATGGTTTTACCTGTCTACATCTATAAAAATTAGATGTTATAT
>CAIVPY010000276.1 GCA_903907885.1 uncultured Bacteroidota bacterium | reverse complement strand
GTAATGCTTCAGGATTTGGTGGTGATAGGTTGGTGATTATTCCTGTGATGAATGCCTATCAGGTGTTTAATAAAGGCAATATGAGCGCTGTGATAACAGTGGCAGTAGATGATGTAAGCAAAATGAATATGGCCACCGAAGATGCCAAAGGATTGTTTAGAAGAATACGTGGTTTGAAGGCTTATGAGGATGATAATTTCGAAATTTACAAAGCAGACAATATTGCTAATGAAATGCTTGAGCAACTTCAGTATTTTACACTTGCCGCAACTATTATTGGTTTCATTACTTTGCTTGGTGCGGCTGTAGGCTTAATGAATATTATGTTGGTGTCTGTTACTGAACGTACACGTGAAATAGGTATTAGAAAAGCATTAGGGGCCACCAAAGGAGCTATTAAAAGCCAATTTTTAATTGAAGCCATAGTTATTTGTCAGCTTGGTGGGTTGGGGGGCATCATACTCGGTATTAGCATTGGCAATATTGTTTCTTCTTTTGTGGGTGGAGGTTTTATTATCCCTTGGTTGTGGGTAACAGGAGGTATAATATTGTGTGTATTGGTGGGAGTTATTTCTGGTATTTACCCTGCCATAAAAGCATCTAAACTTGACCCTATTGATGCCCTTAGGTTTGAATAAATAGTTGCTTGATTTTTGATTTCTAATCTCATGTATGAATCAAGCAAAGTTTACTTGTGTTGTAATTTAGTGACTTAAAATAAATCAATCTGAAAAAGTTTAAATTGTTTTATCTAATATATATTATTTCTTAATCAACTTGCTTTCCCAAACATCTACATTGAAACCTAAAAGCAAATCACTTCCCGATTCAAGTATAGGTCGTTTTATCATCGATGTGTTTTTTAGAACCAAATCAATGGCTTTGTCTTTATCTGAAATGCTAGCTTTTTCATTGTCTGTAAGCTTTTTGAAAGTGGTGCCTTTGGTATTGATAATCTCGTTTATGGGCAAATTTTTTAGCCATTCCTCAATTTTCTTTTTGCTTATTCCCTCAGTTTTATAATTGTGAAAAGTATATTCAAAACCCTTCTCATTCAGCCATGCGAAGGCTTTTTTCATGGTATCACAATTTTTTATGCCGTATATAATCATGCTTCAATAGTTTGTTGTTTTCAAACATACTATCAAAAGTATTAAATTCATTGATTTATATTGCCCCCAAACATTATGGCATGATTAATAAAAAAATTATTTTGGCTTCAAAATCGCCACGCAGACAAGAACTCATCAAGGGATTGGAAATGGATTTTGAGGTGTTTACTTACGAGGTGGATGAAAGTTTTCCTGACCATTTAAAAGCAGAAAGTATTGCTACTTATTTGGCTGAAAAAAAAGCCAATGCCTATCCCAAATCCTTATCAGATAATGAAATATTGTTAACTGCTGATACCATTGTTTGGGTAAATAACCATGTGCTCAACAAACCTGATAACGAGCAAGAGGCTTTCAGTATGTTAAGAGAAATTTGTGGTACTGTACATGAAGTATTTACGGGAGTTTGTATTAAAACCAATCACTCGAGCGAAGTTATATTTGATAGGAGTGAGGTGTTTATAAAAAATCTTTCGGATGATGAAATATGGCATTATATCAACAATTATAAGCCTTTTGACAAGGCTGGAAGTTATGGGATTCAAGATTGGTTTGGGTATACAGCAGTAGAAAAAATAAATGGTTGTTTTTATAATGTAATGGGACTGCCCGTTGGCAAGATTTATGACAAATTAAAATTGATTTGACGTTTTAAAACCCTATATTTTCAAAGCCGAAAATGATAAAATCGTTATCAATTCGACTTTGATACATGAACAACAACTCCATCATAAAAAACAACAAACTGGTAATGTTTATCGACATGAACAGTTTTTTTGCCAGTTGCGAGCAGCAGTATAATTTTTATCTGCGTCACAGGCCTGTAGTGGTTTGTGTGTATCCTGGTCGCAATGGAGCTATCATAGCAGCTTCTATTGAAGCCAAACGTAGCGGCATTAAAGGTGTGATGCGTTTGAATGATGCTATTAAAATTTGTCCTGAGTTAATTCCAGTTGAAACCCACCCTCAGCGCTATCGAGAGTATCATATTAAAATTATGAATGTGCTCAGAAAATACTCCGAAGATGTGATACCTAAAAGTATTGATGAAGCCATTATTGATATCACTTCTTATCAATTGTTATACAAAAATCCTGAAGATTTAGCTCGACAGATAAAGGCTGATATAAAGAAAGAAGTAGGTGATTATTTAACCTGTTCCATTGGCATTGCGCCTAATGCATTTTTGGCCAAACTGGCTACCGAAATTCAAAAACCAGATGGTTTGGTAAGCATCACCCCAGAAAATATCGATGATATTTTATCTAAACTTAAACTTACAGATTTGCCTGGCATAGCCAAAGGAAACGCACAAAGGTTGGTGGATGCGGGTATTGACACTCCCTTGAAACTTAGACATACTCCCCCTGACAAATTGCACCATGCCATGCATAGTATAGTGGGTGTTTATTGGCATTATAGGCTTAATTTTTCTGAAATTGACCAAGTAAGTTCGAGTTATAAAAGCATGCAAGCACAACGTATGGTGTCTAAAGATCAACGAAAGTCGGTTGATACTTTGCATCAATTGTTAAATAGCTTGTGTATGAAATTAGAACAACGTATGGTGCAACAAAATGTGTATTGCCGTGATATATTTGTTAGCACAAGGTATGAGGACGATAAAAAATGGCACGATAGGATTGCAAGCGATAAGCCTATACAGAGTGGTATTGAAGTGCTAGATGCCGTAAGACTAAGGATGAAAAGATTTGAAAAAGCCCAACACAGCGAGCCAGTGATAAATAATAAGTTGACTTCTATTGGTGTTTCAGTGGGTAATTTTATTCATGCTGATTTAATCAACTTGAATTTGTTTGAGGATACCATCAAGCAGGCCAATCTTCGTAAGTCGATATATAGCATCAAAAACCGTTATGGAAAAGACAAAATCCAAAAAGCTTCAGAGTTGAGTGAAGAAAATATTTTGAAAGATGTGATTGGCTTTGGGTCTGTAAAAGACCTATATTATGATGATGAGATAAAGGAAGATTTTTTGTAAATGTTATTTGTTAAATAAAACGCCCTCCTTTAAGGCATAATTAGAGGCAATTAACTTACGGATATGGAAATTATCAATTACATAACGCATCAGTAAGCTTGCTACAACAATCATTTCAAGTCTGAAGTTTACCATCCCTTTTAATTTGCTTCGTTGCTCTGTATTTGAAGTTATCATTAGTTCGTAAAAAATATCAAACAAAGGTAAGTTGATTTCAAAAGCGTGCTTGCTAAAGGCAATAGGTATGGTGTGTAAATCGTTTAATACAACATCCACTAGGGTTTCAAACGAACCTGCCGAACCCACTAAAGTTGTTACAGGAAATTCGTTTAAGGCTTGTTTTAAATCACTTAAATGTTCATCTAAATACTTGTTGATGTTTGCTATTTCTTCTTCGTTAATAGGATTACTATGTTTAAATTTTTCAATCAATCGAGCTGCCCCAATATCAAAGCTTTTTTTCCATTTTATATTGTCTTTGTTGCCAATAATAAACTCAACACTGCCGCCACCAATATCCATTATTAGCACATTTTCTTCAGGCAATTTGAAAGAATGTCTAACTCCCTCATAAATATAATTTGCTTCTTGGTCGCCTGTGATGGTTTCAATGCTTATGCCATGTAAAGACTTGGCTTTTTCTACAAATTCCTTTCCGTTTTTTGCATTTCGTATAGCCGAAGTAGCTAAGGCCGTCACTTGTTGAACTTCAAACCTATCAAGGTAGGTTTTAAACTGTCCCAAAGCAGTTAAGCCTCGCTGCATGGCATCATTGCTTAAGGTATCATTGCCAATGCCACCCTCTCCAAGTTTCACAGGGGCTTGCATATTAAAAACTTCAGAAATTTGTTCGTTTCTGATTTCAGCAATAAGTAAGTGAAAAGTATTGGTTCCTAAATCTATAATGGCTTTCATCTATGGATTTCTTTAGTCAAATGATGCTTCAAAGAAAATCAATTCGTTTAATTTTATCTTCTGAATTATCTTTTATCAATATAAAATAAAACCCGAATCGGTAATGATTCGGGTTTTATTTTATTAAATATAAGTAAGGATAAATTATTTTTTACCTTACTTATAACTGTTAACTATTTTAGTAATCCATTCCGCCCATACCACCTGGCATTCCGCCTGGCATAGATGGAGAAGCTGGTTCTTTCTCTTCAACCAAAGCACATTCAGTGGTTAAAATCATAGCAGCAGCGCTAGCAGCGTTTTGCAAAGCCACACGACTTACTTTAGTTGGGTCGATAACACCTGCAGCAATTAGGTTTTCATAAACTTCAGTACGTGCGTTGTAACCGAAATCATCTTTGCCTTCGCGAACTTTGTTTACTACTACACTACCTTCGCCACCAGCATTGGCAACAATTTGACGTAATGGCTCTTCTAAACTTCTGCGAATGATTTGTATACCTGTATTTTCGTCTTCGTTAGCACCTTTTAAGTTTACTAAAGCTTCTAAAGCACGGATATAAGCAACGCCACCACCTGCAACGATACCTTCTTCTACCGCAGCGCGGGTTGCATGTAAAGCATCATCTACTCTGTCTTTTTTCTCTTTCATTTCTACTTCGGTAGCGGCACCAATATAAAGTACTGCAACACCGCCAGCTAATTTAGCCAAACGCTCTTGTAGTTTTTCTTTATCGTAATCGCTAGTTGAACTTTCAATTTGCGCTTTTATTTGAGCTACACGTCCCGTAATATCTTCTTTTTTACCAGCACCATTAATGATGGTAGTATTGTCTTTATCGATGCTGATTTTTTCAGCTCTACCTAAGTATGTAAGGTCACAATTTTCTAATTTATAACCACGCTCTTCACTGATAACAGTTCCACCAGTTAAGATAGCGATATCCTCAAGCATGGCTTTTCTTCTGTCACCAAAACCTGGAGCTTTTACTGCAGCAATTTTTAATGAACCACGGATTTTATTAACAACTAAAGTTGCTAAAGCTTCACCTTCAACATCTTCAGCAATGATTAAAAGTGGTTTGCCTGATTGAACAACTTGCTCTAATATTGGAAGCAATTCTTTCATGTTGCTTACTTTTTTATCGTAGATTAAAATGTAAGGAGATTCTAAGTCTGCTTCCATTTTATCTGCATTGGTTACAAAGTATGGAGATAAATAACCACGGTCAAATTGCATACCTTCAACAGTTTTAACTTCTGTTTCGGTTCCTTTAGCTTCTTCAACAGTAATAACACCTTCTTTGCCAACTTTAGCCATTGCATCAGCAATTAGTTTACCGATTACTTCGTCATTGTTTGCCGAAATAGATGCTACTTGTTGGATTTTTTTATTGTCATCACCTACAGTTTGGCTTTGTTTTTTTAGGTTTTCGATAACTGCTTCAACAGCTTTATCAATACCACGTTTCAAGTCCATTGGGTTAGCACCTGCAGCTACATTTTTGATACCTGCCGTTACAATTGCTTGAGCCAAAACAGTTGCCGTTGTAGTTCCATCACCAGCTATATCAGCTGTTTTGCTTGCTACTTCTTTCAACATTTGAGCACCCATGTTTTCGATAGGGTCTTTCAATTCTATTTCCTTGGCTACTGTAACACCATCTTTAGTGATAGCAGGTGAGCCGAATTTTTTGTCGATAACTACGTTTCTGCCTTTAGGGCCTAATGTTACTTTAACAGCATTTGCCAAAGCGTCCACACCGCGTTTTAAACCATCGCGGGCATCTACACCATATGATATTTTTTTACTCATGATTATATTAATTTGAAAATTTGTTGATTTGAAAATTTGATTTTTTTGCTGCTAGTTACTGGTATCTTGCTGTTGGCTAATTACCATAAACTTTATTTATACTATTGCAAAAATGTCGGATTCGCGCATGATAAGATAATCTTTACCTTCGATGCTGATTTCAGTACCTGCGTATTTACCATAAAGAACGGTGTCGCCTGGTTTTACAGTTGTTGGCTCATCTTTTTTTCCTTCACCTGCTGCAATCACAGTACCTCTTTGTGGTTTTTCTTTAGCAGTATCTGGAATAATAATTCCACCTGCTGTTTTTTCTTCTGCTGGAGCTGGTTCTACTAGCACTCTGTCTCCTAATGGTCTTAAACTTACTGACATAGATTTTTATATATTTTATTGGTTAATTGAATTGAAAATTGTTATTACTTTTATGTTAGTCACATATCATGCCACCACATTTTACATGACAGTTTTACGGATTTTATATTCTGAAACAGTAAAATTTGTCAATTTTAGTTATGAGTCAAATGTAATAACCTGCAGTATCTAAAAATATCTTCAAGCAAATGCAACCTAAAATTCGTTAATTTTGACATGATAGTAATATATGCCGTATAAGGAGCAAGATATAATTAAAGGATGTATTGATGGAGACAGAACTTGCCAAAAAGCTCTGTATATTCAAAATGCTTCTAAGATGCTTGCTGTATGTATGCGATATTCAAAGGATAGGGCTGAGGCTGAGGATATGTTGCAAGAAGGATTTTTAAAGGTTTTTCAAGGCATTTCTCGCTTTAAGGGCGAAGGTAGTTTCGAAGGCTGGATTAGGCGTATCATGGTTTTTACAGCCATCAATATGTATAAGCACCGCAGTCGTAAGTTTCAAGAAGATTTGGAC
This sequence comes from uncultured Bacteroidota bacterium, assembly GCA_903907885.1. Lineage (GTDB taxonomy): Bacteria > Bacteroidota > Bacteroidia > UKL13-3 > UKL13-3 > RGVD01. Next base: position 667 of record CAIVPY010000276.1, on the reverse strand, counting down.
AGAGAAAATTACGATGCCCCGTTTGATGCCGAAATTGTTGACAAAATTTCAGCTAAAGAAATTCTTGCCTTTGTTCAGCAAATGCCCGAAGGATATCGTGTTATATTTAACTTATATGCAGTAGAAGGCTACACCCATAAGCAAATATCTGATGAATTAGGCATTGCAATTGGTACTAGCAAATCGCAATACTCAAGGGCAAGACATTGGATGCAACAAGTATTGGCAAAACATTATCATATTTTAAATGAACCATTTGAAGAACCAAAATAAGTTTGAAGATAAACTGAAAAAGCAGTTGGATGGAATAGATGCTAAGCCTTCTGACGACTTATGGGAAAAAATTGAACAAGGTTTACCAGTAGATGCCTTTGAAATAAAGGTTGCAGGCAAATTAGATACCTTGAAAATTACCCCAGATCCTGAGATTTGGCCTGCCATAGAGAGCAGATTGCCGGTGGAAGTGCCGTTTTATAAACGCAGAGTTGTGCTTGTTTTGGCAGGTTTAGTTTTTCTGATGGGCCTTGTCGGTAGATACATTTTACAGAATGATATATTTCACGCTAACAACACAGAAACTACTGTTACTGTATCACAAAATAAACCTGAGAAAAAATTTCAATCTTCAAAATCGAAAAAAGAACTTTCTTATTCAACACCTAAAGTG
>CAIVPY010000275.1 GCA_903907885.1 uncultured Bacteroidota bacterium | reverse complement strand
TTTTGTGTTTTAGGACAATGATAGGTGAGAATATTCATTCACACTTATTGATTTATTCAACCTAATGGATAAAACTATAAATAAATATTTGTGTGATGTTTTTTTGCCGAGTTATAAACTCTTTTTTAATTTGCTTATGCGTAGTCGCAACGCTATGGCTCGGCTTCAGACTATGCATAGTTTTGGGGCGTAGTCGCTACGCATAGGCTTGGCTAGAGACTACACACAGTTGGGGCAAACTCTTTTTCACTTGCTTATGCGTAGTCGCAACGCTTTGGCATGGCTACAGACTACGCATAGTTTTGGGGACCTACTTTTTGAACTTCAACTACTTGTATAATATCTTCTATTAAATAAACAATGCGATAATCTCCAACTCTTACACGCCACAATTCGTTTTTTTGTGCTTCAAGTTTCTTAGAACCAATTGGTCTTGGATTGTTTGCCAACTCATCTATTACAGGTACTATTTTCTTTGTTATCGTTGCAGGAAGTTTGCTTAACTCTTTTTCTGCTGACCTCTTAAAAATAATCCTATACATGATTACAGTTTCCCTTTTTTCTTCAATTGCACTTTCACATCCTCCCATGCAACAGTTGGTTCATCCTTTCGAGACTCTGCAATTATTACATCTAACAAATCTTCTATTTGTTCATCATATTGAACCAAAGTTTTCATTTCGATAACCACTGCCTTCTTGCGGTTTTTATCATCGGTTATATAGCTTACACCTTTCATTTTGTTTTAATTATTGCTAGCACGAATGTAAAAACTTGAATTGATAAATTTTAATAAAACAATAATATTTCAATTGAATGATAAAAATTGTATTCTATTCAGCATAAGTTACCTTCTTTAAAGAAATAATCCAATATTTGCTAGCACAACAAAGCATGAGAAATACGCATTTTCAATTTAAAAAATTTACTTTAATGCAAGACAAAGCAGCCATGAAACTAGGCACAGACAGTGTCTTGTTGGGCTGTTTTACAAAAATTGACAGGGCAAAGTGCATAGTGGATATTGGCACAGGCACGGGCATTCTTGCTCTGATGATGGCCCAAAAATCAAATGCCTTGATTGATGCGGTTGAAATAGATGAAGAAGCCTTTAAACAAGCTGAACAAAATGCCATTGAATCACCTTGGCATGATAGAATAAAAGTACATCATACAGCTATTCAAAATTTTCAAGCTTCTCAAAAATATGATATCATCATAAGCAATCCACCTTATTACCGCAATGCTAAAAACATGGGTATAGAGGATGAGAAGCGGGCTTTAGCCCGCCACGACAAAGACCTTCCCTTTGAAGATTTGTGCATAGAGGTTTATCGATTGATGAAAGAAGACGCTTTGTTTTGGCTAATTCTACCACAAAAAGAAGGACTTGAATTTATTCAAATTGCAAAACAACATAACTTGCATTTGCATCATTTAATCAATATTAAACCTAAGCCAGAAAAAGAAGTCAATCGCTTGATTTTAGCTTTTGGCAAATCAAACAAAACATATACTGAAACAAGCTTTACAATCTACCAATCTGATGGAACTGCTACCACAGAATATATAGATTTGACAAAGGATTTCTATTTATGGAAAGACAGAAACTAAGCTACAATGGCTCGGTTTAAGAAGTCGTTCAAGGGTTTCATAGCCTTGAAAGTTTTTATTATTTCCTTTTCAAAATTTTTCTCAAACAAAGCACTATCCTCTAATTTTTTAAAACTCAAGAAACTTTTATGCTTTAGGTATTCCACAGCAGGGTTATCGGCATCATAACCTTTTGGTGGCCTTGAAAGGGTTTCTCCGCTCATTTGATTGAATTGTTTTTTGTACTCCTTATGGTTTATGATGGCTTTAAACTCATCTAAATTATAGTCAATTTCCTGTCTG
>CAIVPY010000274.1 GCA_903907885.1 uncultured Bacteroidota bacterium | reverse complement strand
GTTTCTGGAAACTATCCTAACAAAGCTGAAATTCGTGTTGAAAAATCTGTTATCCAAAATATATTCCAATACTTGTAAGAAGAAATACAACACATTTAAAATATAATTTATGAATAATATTAAAAATGGTCAGGCCTATTAATACGAATAAGTGTATTGCCAATAAACTGTAAGCTTCCCCAAAATTAGGACTATTTGTTAATAGACAAAAACAAATAAATTTACCTAATAAAAATGAAAACAAAACAATTCAGTCCGCAACAAATTGCCAGTATACTAAAAGAGTATGATCAAGGCAAAAATGTACAAGAAATCACCCGAGAACATGGGGTTAGCAAGGCCACATTTTATAAGTGGCGACAGCGTTATGGGGGTATGAGTTCAGATGAATTAAAAAAATTAAAAGCACTCGAAGAGGAAAATCGAAAATTAAAACACATGTATGCAGAGTTAGCTTTGGACTTACAAATGGCGAAGGAGATTATCGAAAAAAAGCTTTAAAGCCCTGCGTAAAAAAGCAAATTGCAAAAGAACTATTATCAAATCCAACCTATAGCATAAGCAGGGCGTGTAGGATACTAAAATTGGGTAAGTCAACGATATATTATAAAACCAAAAAGGACGATACGCCATTAATGGAAGCATTAATGAATAAAGCGGAACAACACCCAAGAGAAGGCTTTTGGAAGGCATATGGTCGTCTTCGTTTAGAGGGCAATCATTGGAATCATAAGCGGGTGCATAGGGTTTATAAATTGTTGAAGCTAAACATTCGAAGAAAAGGTAAGCGTAGGTTGCCTGCCCGTATTAAGGAACCTCTAATAGTACCCAATATAGCAAATCATACATGGTCAATAGATTTTATGAGTGATAGCTTAATAAATGGACGTAAGATCCGAACATTTAATGTGATTGATGATTATAACAGAGAAATCCTACACATTGAAATAGACTTCTCTTTAAAAAGCAATCGCATTGTGTGGGTATTGAATAGATTGATAAAAAAAAGAAATAAGCCAATGGTGATAAGAATGGATAATGGACCCGAATTTATAGCGAAGCTAACAAATGAATGGAGTGAAATGCATGGAATTAGTTTCAAGCATATTCAGCCAGGCAAGCCTACGCAGAATGCTTTTATCGAAAGGTTTAATGGCACCTATAGAAGAAATGTTTTAGATGCCTATTTGTTTGATAACATTAATGAATTACGAGATATTACTGAAAACTGGATTGAGGATTATAACAATCATAGACCACATGATAGTTTAGGCGGTTTATCGCCTATTATGTTTGCCAAAATGGATATTGATTTATTGAAAACTCATCCTGAGTTTACAACAAATCAACATCTTGACAACAACAACAATTTTTTAAAAAAATAGTCTACTTTTGAATAGTCTATCTTTGGGGAGCATACATTTTTGAAAAGGAAGTTTTTTAATGAAAAAATATTGGTCCATTCCAGTTTGGTGTAGAAATATCAAATTCATTGTGTCCTTTTTAGAATTTATGATGTGAATGGAATATGAATATTGATTATAGAAGCAATTAAGACGATAAGAAATTGAATATTTGTCCGCTTTCTCGTCTTTGTCACAAGAATAGTTTTCTATTAAAATG
>CAIVPY010000273.1 GCA_903907885.1 uncultured Bacteroidota bacterium | reverse complement strand
TGATTTACATTATCCTGTTTCGTGCGGACTTCATCCTTGGCTTATTGATAGGTATTATAGCCAAGAATTGATGCAACAATTAGAGCTAAATATAAAACAAGAAAATGTTTTTGCTATTGGAGAATGTGGTTTAGACAAAGCCATACATACAGATTTAGAGCTTCAAAAAAACATCCTTCAAAAACATGTAAATTGGGCAGAAATGATGAGTAAGCCCCTCGTCATTCATTGTGTGAGGGCCTATAATGAATTGGTGCCCTTTATTAAAAATAGCCAAGCCACATTTCTTCTTCATGGTTACAAAGGCAGTGAAGAACAGAGCAAACAATTGCTAAAATTTAACAATGTTTTTTTCTCTTTTGGCAAGCGTTTGTTTCAGCCTGAAGAGGGTTATCTAAAAAGTATCAAAACTATTCCTATAGAAAGAACTCTTTTGGAAACAGACAATTCAAACTATACCATAAAAGAGATTTATAAGCAATATGCATTGAACAAACAGATGGATGAAGAGGTGATAAAAAAGCAATTGTATATTACATTCGCACACATTTTCAAATTACAACTTACATAAACTATGAAGGAAGTTAAGCCTTGGATGGGCCGCACAGAGTTATTATTAGGCCCTGATAAATTACACAAACTAGTAAATTCAAATGTATTGGTGGTAGGTCTTGGCGGTGTGGGTGGCATAGCAGCCGAAATGATTGCCCGCAGTGGTGTAGGTAAAATGACCATTGTGGATGCGGATACAGTTGACCCTACCAATAGAAACCGGCAATTAGCTGCACTAAGTAGCACTGAACAAAAAATAAAAGCCGAGGTATTAGGTCAAAGATTGTTAGACATAAATCCAGATCTTGATTTAACAATTTTACCACTTTATATTAAAGACAATTTAACCGAGAAAATAGTTAAAGAAGGCAATTTCGATTATGCCCTTGATTGTATTGACACCTTATCACCTAAAGTTTATTTTATAAAAGCTTGCATGGATAGAAATATTCCTATTGTAAGTTCAATGGGTGCTGGTTCAAAGGTAGATCCTACCCAATTGCGAGTAGCAGATATTAGCGAAAGTTACAATTGTCATTTAGCAAAATATGTACGAAAATACCTGCATCGATTAGGTATCTATAAAGGCTTAAAAGTGGTTTTCTCACCCGAGGAAGCCAAACCACAATACCAAGTTGTAAGAACACCCAACGACACCAAAAAGAAATCCGTAGTAGGAACTATTAGCTATATGCCAACGGTATTTGGCTGTACGGTAGCTTCAGTTGCCATAAGAGATTTGTATGATAGGGATTAATAATATTCGATATATTTTTGAATAAACTACCTACCTCATCAAATAAATTTTACCCATATTTTCGATGAAGAATTTATTCTCGTCTTTCACTTTGCTGTTAAGTCTTCTTTCGATATCTTGTCCATTCATCCTACTCAAAACTTGATACAGATAAACCCCATTGGCTAACCTATCGCCATACATATCAGTACCATCCCAAGCAAAATCGGAAATGTTGTTACCTATGTGCATAGATCCAAACTCTTGCTTGTTAATTTCTCTAACTATTTTACCGCTTATAGTCGTAATTCGTATCAGCAAATCATCAGGTATTTTATCACCCGTTAATGTATATACAAACCGCATATGAGTAGTACATGGATTTGGGTACGGATAAAAATAACTTATTGAACTATTATTAATAACGGTAAAATTAATTGAATAATCATTAGCACCAGAAGTGTTTCCACTTGCATCTTTACTCATCACTTTCAAACCATAAATTCCATCAGACAATCGTAGTGGTTTGTATTCTAAAATGGCTTTATTATTAATGCTTGTGGCTGGGGTAAATTTCAACTCAGGGCTATTAAGATTAATGCGTTCATACGTTGAATTTTGAGGTGTACGTAAATACAAACTAAAAGTTCCAGTATCGTTTTGCAACTTAAAAACATTGTTATCAATTGAAACAATTCTTATGGTTGGGCTGGGTGAAACAATATCTTCATTGCTTATTCGATTGCCATCAAAAGTAACCTCCAAAAAAGGATTGGTTTTATCCGTTTGTACGGTAAAATTTTTAGAGAGGGTATTGTTAATCAAACTTTGCTCTTTCACATTGGCATCAGAATTAAGTTTAACTGTCAGTGTATTTATTCCAGATAAATTTCTACTTGAGAATTTTTTATCAATAAGCAAGCTATCGCCTACATTAATTTGCTTAATTTTTTGTAAGTCAAAGAATTTTATAATTCTGTTATTGTCAACAATACTCAAGCTAAGCAATGTACTATCATATAAAGTATTTGAAATATTTCGAGCCATAAGTTTCAAGTAAATACTATCCCCTTGGTACAAGTTGTCGTTATAAAAGCTAAATTGTGAAGATGGGTCTAACATAGCCTCTGATGCTGGCAGAAAATTTACTTGTAAAAACCCAATTTGATGAGGTGTACGATAGTTACTATCAACAAAATTTATCTTGAGTTTGATAAAAGGATAGGTGTTTGCATCAATAAATGAAAGGTCATAATTTGAATTTACAATATTTTTAACAAGTGTGTTTTCGTTGCTACTTTTATCAATACCAATTATGTCAAACCAGTATCTTCCAGATGGGGTTGCATCATCCGTATTATTAAATTTAAAACTCATCGATCGCCAAGCGTTAGCAGTGCCTATAGATGCTGTTGTGAAACTACCTGTATACCATTTGCCAACAATGGTTGAATTAAATTTAATTTGCTCAGCAATGGCAGTATCTGTACTGCTAGACTTATCATTAAACACGGTATCTTCAAATGCAGTTCCTATATCAGCTCCTTTTTTGCCAACCATTGCCCAAGCTGTGTTATTACTTTTAATAGAAGGTATTTTGATCGAACCAAATTTTTTTAAATCTTCTAGTAAATCAATATTCCAATTTTCAGCACCGGTGTTTAACCTTGAGAAAAATCCCACATAATAACCATCACCAACCGAATCTATAAAAGTTTTTAAATCATTTTGGCCTTGAGGTGTATTGGTATTAAACGTATAATATCGCAATGAAATATCATTAGCACCATTTCTATTATCAATGATATTTTGACATTGAAAAGGGTAGTTAGGCAACTCACAACTTTCGTCTGCTTTATATTTATTAAACACAGTAGCAACAACTCCCTCAGACAAACATTTATACACTTGTGCGTTTAAAAAATAGGGCGAAGTGAACGAATTTAAAGCTGTATTCCATCTTCTTACATAAATGCCTATTTGCTTTACATCGTCAGCAAATTCAAGTTGTCTTGAAAATATATTTTGCAATATCAAATCACTTGACGACCAATTTTTGTATTGATCAAAATTGCTTTGACGCCATCCTTCTGAAGATTTTTTTAGAAATGTAAAACTACTCACATTCCATTGCCCACCTTGCGATTCTGGCAAGTTCAATTTGCTTCTCCAAAAATACACTTGGCTATCTTTTCCATTTAACAACACATTCCATTTAGCCAATGATTGAGAAGTAATTATCCCTGATGTTTTATAAAACGAGCTGTATGAATTAAATAATATACTTGTATCTATCTCGAAGATATACTCGCTATTAAGTGCAAATAAATTATTATTTTGTGCAATAAGTTGTAAGGTGTCTGCATTAATAATGGCATAGTTATATGGCAATAAATTGGTAAGCCCAGAGCCAGGAATAAATACAGAAAATTGTGCTGTATTATTTTGTTTATTTAACTCAGACAAAATATTGTTTTTGTCAATTTGAACCTCGAAGGTATTGTTACCTACAAGCAAATTATTTAGGCCTTTAATCCAAACTTGTACAGTATCAATATAATAAGGAGCTATCGCTTTTGAGTAAGGTATTTCTTTCTTTTTTCCATCAGGCAATGTATGGCTAATATGCACCTCAATGGTATCGCTACTGGTTTTCCCAAGATTTGATATAATAACATTTACAGCAAACGAATCGCTTTGAGCCGATGTGTTTGGCGACAGAAACAAATCATTATTTGTAATAGCATAATCAGGCAAACTTGGGCTATACATTTTTAAAGCCGGATCACCTTGTAAAATCAACTGTAAAGCATGCGAAACGGTATAATCATCTAATGAATTTATACTTTTAAAAGCATGTTGCAATACCTGACCAATAGGTTTGCCATAATCATCCAAAGATATTTTTTTGTAAACCGCATCCATCTGTGTATATAAATTTCCATCGAAGGTGAAGTTAGAATGTGCTAACCATCCAATAGCTCCTTTATCTTTTGCACAGATATAATCTTTTCCATACACTTGCCCTGTTCCACCTGGATCAATATCATTGGCATTGCCAATATTACAACCATTGAAATAAAAAAATGGATACTTGTTTCGGTTATTCAAATCTCTAATACTTCCAAAATCTAAATCCAAAATGGTAAGAGAACCGTGACCTAAAAATGTTATTAATGATTTGCCACTATTGATTTCATTAACTAAAGCCTGCTTTAAATTGATTTGGGTAGGAAGTGTTGAATTTTTATTATATGAAGTTACATTAGCACCTAAATACTTATTAGAAATCAAACTTCTTTTGGCAGCCAACTGATTTTTAAATACTGTTTGTTGATTCACATCACTTCCCCCGCTTAGATGCATTACTTGTTTGCGCCAAATTTGTATGCTATCAGAATTGGTTTCATAATAGATAAGTTTATCTAAATAATTGTCAACTTCAACATTACTTGATGCTGGAATACGACCAGTTGCAATGGCAGGCTCTATTGTACTATTGGCCAAACCAACTGAAAACATATTGTCGCTTGCAGGGTTTCCAATGGATGGTACAAGATTTTCAGAATAGTAATCAGTATTGTCAGACAAACGAGTAAGACTATTTTGATACCCTCTGCCTAAGAGCAACAAGAAAGCAGGTTTTACTAATTGTTGGGTTAATAAATGATTACAAAACCTACGTACTGCCAAAGGATGTGGATAGCCATAAAAATACAAATCATATAACTGATTGCTTGTAACTAAAAGTGCATTGTATCTGGTAGCTCTATATTGTTTGTATCGGTTTGCGGCTGCTGCAAGTTTTTCATTCGATACAATCAAAAAATCATAGTTGCTGTTTGGATCAATTAATATAAAATTCACTGGTTGCAAGGCAACAATGCTTTTTACATCTAGTGAATCGCATATAAACAATTCGTGAGAAGTACCATCATTGTTTATTAAAGTGTGTAGTTCGTTGCTATTTAATATGTTTGCATTAACCCTCTCATTTTTACTTAAATCATAAACAATTGGTGTGTGAAATCCCGTATTAAAATTTTGAAATTTCAAATAACTTCTTGCTCCGGGATTGATGGCATTATGCTTAAAACGCAATACGGATTGATTGCCCAAATTACATAAGCGTGCATAACGCAGACTTAGGTAAGACACTGCTTGTATATCGCTAGCCACTCCCAAATCGTTGATCACATCAAATCTAAAACGAGTATTGATATTGCCTAATTGAGACCACGACAACGATTTATTAAACGCTTGTACACCATAGTCTATAAAAGAAGTATCTTTAATGCTATTAAACAAATTAGCATCTGCAGCAATACTAATTTTTAGGTGATGATTTACTCCATTTGCATTAGCAGTAGCATTGCTATTTCCAATTGTTTTGCATTCAAAATAAGGATTAAACCCTATTGAAGAAACATAAGGTGTATTGAAAGAATACTCTCTACTTTCTCCTGCATTAATTAAAGCACTCACCCAACCTTCACCTCCAATGTATGGGCTCAAGTAATATGGGTCGGGAAACGAAGGAATAAAACCTCCACGGTAATAGAAATCTTTTAGTACTATATTTTGACTAAATGTAACATAAGGTTCAGGAGTATAAGCTGAGTAGTTTGTATCAATAAACTCAGTTAACCTAGTTACTTTTTGCAAACCATCATCTGGCAGTATCGTTATAAAATAATAGGCCGTATCTGTGTATAAACTATATAGTGTATGTGTTTGTTCAGTTGGACTTTTATATAATTCAACATCTAATTTTCCATCATTTTTATCCGCATAAAACTCAATGAAATCAGAACTATCAAACACGCCATCTTTATCTCCATGAATATAAATTGCTTGTTCTTTGCCATCGCGAAACAACTGAAATCGTTTTGGATGTGTATGAGCAATATCAATACCTGCGCTCTCGAGAATATTTGCTTTAATTTTGAATATACCCTGTTCTGATATTTTAAATTTATAGTATGACTGAGCAGGTTTAATCCACTCAAACCCGAATGGTTGTGCTAGAACATTGCCCAACAAACCAAGAGTGAAAAACAACAGAAATATTCTTTTACCCATAAATATAAGCATTTGCAATTTAATACTTTTTGATTTATATATCTCAAGTAAGGTTTGACTTGAATTTGCAGAAAAAATATAAAGTCGATTGAGTAGATATAGTTTAGAGATTTTGTATTTAAAAAAACAATATCTATTACAACATTTGTGCAATTACATATTTAGCTTATACTTGTTTAATGAACAAATTGGTTAGAGGTTTATCACTTTCGCAAGCAACATCGCTCAACATGATTGATATGGTGGGTATTGGTCCATTTGTAACCATGCCATTCATTATTCAAACGATGGGAGGGCCACAGTGTATTTTGGCTTGGCTTCTTGGGGCTTTTCTATCTTTTATGGATGCTTTTGTGTGGGCCGAATTAGGAGCTAAGTGGCCACAAGCTGGAGGCTCTTATGTTTTTCTTCAAAAGTTATTTGGCAAGAAACACGGTAGATTAATGTCATTTCTTTTTGTTTGGCAAACCAGTATCCAAGCTCCTTTGGTAGTTGCTTCAGGTGCCATTGGATTTGCCCAATACTTATCGTTTCTAATACCCTTAACTCCTATCGAACAAAAAATAGTATCAGGAACATTGGTAATTTTTCTAGTTGTTTTGCTCTATCGAAACATTCAATCCATAGGCAAACTATCTGTTGTTATGTGGGCTGTTGTTGCTTCTACAATTTTATGGATTATTATTTCAGCTTTTACCCACTTTGATGTGAAGATGGCATTTACTTATCCTGATAACGCATTCGATTTAACACCCTTATTTTTTGTAGCATTAGGTCAAGCCTCAATCAAAAGTATTTACTCCTATTTGGGTTATTATAATGTGTGCCATTTAGGTGCTGAAATAATAAACCCTGAGCGAAATATACCAAAAAGTATTTTTATATCCATTGCAGGCATTGCTGCATTGTATATAAGTATGCAAATTGGCATTTTGGGTGTGATACCTTGGCAAGAAGCGCAGCATTCAGAGTTTATTATTAGTACTTTTTTTGATAAATTATATGGTCATGCAACTGCTCAAATAGCAACCGCTTTAATATTATTTATAGCCATGTCGTCATTGTTTGCCGTAATGCTGGGTTATTCGCGAGTGCCTTATGCAGCAGCCAAAGATGGTAACTTTTTTAAAGTTTTTGCCAAGCTACATCCAAGCAAACATTTTCCATATATATCATTGCTGGCATTAGGCGGTTTAGCTTTTTGTTTTAGTCTATTGTTTAAACTCAAAGACATTATCACTGCCATTATAATCATGCGTATTTTGGTACAATTTATCAGCCAATCTGCTGGGTTGATTGCCTTGCATTACAAAAGTAAAACACTTCGCTTGCCTTATAAGATGCCTTTATTTCCTATACCTGCCATTCTTGGAATAGCGGTATGGTTATTTGTATTTTTTAGCAGCAGCCTACCCTATATTTTAGGCGCGTTAAGCATTATTCTTATAGGTTGTTTTTTATTTTATTTTAAAGAGAAAACAAAAGCAATTGACAATTAAATAGTTTCATAAATCACCAAACCTGTTCTTATCTTAGGCTCTATCCATGTTGATTTAGGAGGCATAATTAAATTCTCATCGGCAATTTGCTTCACTTCTTCTATTGATGTTGGGTAAAGTGTTATGGCTATATCAAAATCGCCTGAATCAATAATATTTTCGAGTGTTAATATACCTTTACTGCCATCCATAAATGACAATCTTTTATCAGTTTTACTATCCAATATGTTAAAGACTTTTTTTAACAAAAATTCTTCAACAATACTTACATCTAAATTATCAAGCGATCCTTGTAAAGTGATTGCAATTTCTGGCTTAAGTTTTATCAAATAGGCATTGTGGTTAAAATAAAGTCCAAACTCAGCTTTGTTTAAAGGCTGAACAGGTATGTGACCACTCTTAATGATGTCAAAATATTCCCCAACTCGTTTTAGAAAATCAGGTGCATTCACTATGGCTTTATCTCTTACCAATCTGTGATATTCAAAAATATGCAATTTGTTAAATGGAATTAAAAAAACGGGGAAGTAATTATGTAATTCACTACCATTGTAACTAGGATTTTTATCACGCATTTGTTGGCAATAAGTTGCCGAACCAGCCGTACGATGGTGTCCATCGGCTATATATATCTTTTCAATATTTTTGAACTCCTTTTCAATAACGTCAATGTCTTCATCGTGATGTATAAGCCAAAGGTTGTGCTTTAGTTGATCGGCACTTAAAAAATTATATTCAGGTGCACCACTGTTTATGGTTTTATTAATAATGCTTTCAATAACAGTATTATCGGGATAAGTAAGCAAAATTGGATTGCCCAATCCATTAAAAAAAGAAATATGCTCGGCTAATTCGTTTTGTTTTTCGGTTAGTGTGTTTTCATGTTTTAAGATTACATTATTCAAATAATCGTCAACCGATGCTGAAGCAATTAAACCTGTGTATGCTTTACTGCCTTTTATTAACCTGTATATATAGTAAAGTGGCTTTTTATCTTTTATTAATGTACCCTCGTCTTTAAATTTTTGTAAGTATTCTAAACCAAGTGGAAAATGTTTTTCTGGATTTTTCTTTTCGCCTTTAAAATGCAAATAAGATTTTACAACGTGCAAATAACTATAAGGATTATTCTGAACCTCATTCAATGATAACTCGCGCGAGTTACTATCATAGCTAGTAGATGAAACTATTCCAGCTTTATCTCTACTGGGACGAAGGGCTGCAAAAGGCTTAATTATGGCCATAAATTCTATCTTTTTTGTAGCGAATATG
>CAIVPY010000272.1 GCA_903907885.1 uncultured Bacteroidota bacterium | reverse complement strand
TGATTCTTGCGCTTTTCTATGGTACCAACTGTCAAAAAAAACTGCTCAGGCAAACCATATTTCTTTAATACGTATTCCTTCTTTAAATCTGATTGCTTTTCATAAAACTGCTTATCACAATCTTGATAAACTACACTTATTTTTAATGGATTTGTATTGAAATAACTTATGATATCTTGTTTGGTTTGCTCACTAGCACTTACAATATGTGTTGCATGTTCGCAAGCATTCCTAAATTTCTTCTTGTATATGTAGGCATCTATATTGTTATAGTAATCTGGATACCTCAAAAAAATTAAATCGTGAATACTTACAATGGCTTTAATGTTTGTTTGTTCGATGCCATTTGGCAGTTCATTACTCAAGCCATGAAAAACATCAATTTTATATTTTTCTAATTCTTTTACAAGACCTAGACTACGCCAAGCCGATGCAAAAGTTTTATCTATTATACCCTCAGGGCTTATAATACGAAGGTTGGGTCTAGGAGCGAAATAATCTTTCAGTTGGCTATCAAATCCTGGTGTAAATAAATAGTATTCGTGTTGAGGGAAAAAAGTCAACAAGGATTCTATTACAAACCTTGAATAATTTCCAAGACCTGTGTGGTTGTTAAAAGCCCGCTTTGCATCAAAACTGATTCTCATTGAATTACCATCATCTATATTTATAAATCAACACAACATATTAGCATACTATACTGCTACATTATATTCTCTCAAACTGTCGTTCAAAGACGTTTTTAAGTCGGTTGATTCTTTTCGTTTTCCAATAATTAATGCACAAGGCACCTCATAACTTCCAGCTGCAAATTTTTTGGTATATGAACCAGGAATAACAACCGAACGTGCAGGCACAACACCTCTATATTCAATAGGTTCAGGACCTGTCACATCTATTATCTTTGTTGATTGGGTAATGGTAACACCTGCTCCCAACACAGCTTCTTTTTGAATATGTGCCCCTTCAACAACAATACATCTTGAACCAATAAAGCAGTTGTCTTCAATGATAACTGGAGTAGCTTGAATAGGCTCTAGCACTCCCCCAATACCTACACCTCCACTCAAATGCACATGCTTACCTATTTGGGCACAGCTACCTACTGTAGCCCAAGTATCAATCATGGTTCCTTCATCCACATACGCACCAATATTTACAAAGCTGGGCATCATGATTACACCTTTGGCTAAGTATGCCCCATAACGAGCAATTGCCCCTGGAACTGTTCTAACACCTATTCCTGCAAAATCTCTTTTCAAATCAATTTTATCGTGATATTCTAAAAGGCTAATCTCATAGGTGTGCATTTTTTGAATAGGAAAATACATAATCACTGCTTTTTTTACCCACTCATTCACTTGCCAATTCCCATCATTTAAAGGTTCGGCCACTCTTATCATGCCATTGTTAAGTTCTTCGATAACTACTCTTATTAAATTTTGAGTTACTTCTTGTTTCAACAAATCTCTGTTATCCCAAGCCTTTTCAATTTCAGCCTTAAGCAAAGCGGTTTCTCTTATAGATTCTATTGACATATAATTTCTTTATTTTGGGGTAAACTTAGGTAATTTTATTGTGGGCGAAAAAACAATTTATTAATGAGCAAAGATTTTCAAAACAATAGTGATTAATATAAATAACCTAAATTTGACATCTTCTTTTACTTTAAATAAAAAGAACAATTTATGAAAACACGTGCATCGCGAAAACCTAAGTTAATAGAACGAAATGTTGAAAAAAGCGACTTTGATGAAATTATATCCCTTTCAAAAAAATGCTTCCCTAATAACGATCCTATGACTTACGAAATGCTCGAAAGTCAGTTTAAATTATTTCCTGACGGAATGCAAGTGATTGAATATCGAGGCGAAATAGTAGGTTCAGCAAGTGGGTTGATTATTAGTTGGGATGAATATGATGACGACCATACATGGAAAGAAATTTGCGATAATGGTTTTATTACAAACCATGATGAAGATGGAGATACGTTATATGGTATTGAAGTTATGGTTCACCCCGACTATCAAGGTTTGAAAATTGGCAGGCGATTGTATGAAATGCGAAAAATAGTATGTGCCGAAAAAAATCTAAAACGTATACTCATTGGTGGCCGTGTGCCCAACTACCACCAGCATTCTGAAGAGTTTGGCATTAGAGCCTACATTAAACGTGTAGTAGAGAAAAAAATCAAAGATCCTGTTGTTACATTTCAGTTATCACAAGGATTTACCATCCAACGTATCATCAAAGATTATTTGCCCGAAGATTTGGAAAGTGAAGGTTATGCACTTTTGCTTGAGTGGATTAATCTTGATTATATTCCAGAAACCAAAGAACGAATTGTGTTGATGAAAAAGGTTCGCATTTGTTGCATTCAATACGAACTTAGAAAGATTAATAGCTTCAAACAATTTGCACAGCAATGCGAATACTTTACAGATGTAGCATCTAATTACAAATCAGACTTTGCGTTGTTTCCTGAGCTGTTCACTACTCAGCTCCTTTCGTTGCACGAATACAAGAGCATGAGCCCAGAGGATAGTATTCGTAAGCTAGACGAATACACAGAAGACTACATAGAATTGTTTTCTCGTCTTTCGATGGAATATAATATCAATATCATTGCAGGCACACATTTACAAGTGGAGGGAGAAAATTTATACAACATTTCTTATTTATTTAAGCGTGATGGAACTTACGAAAAGCAATATAAAATTCACATTACATCAAATGAAGCCAAGTGGTGGGGTGTTAAACCAGGTAACGAAATAAAAGTATTTAACACCGATTGTGGTAAGGTGGCTATAAACATTTGTTATGATGTTGAGTTTCCAGAAATGGCTCGCATAGCCTGCCACAAAGGAGCTAAAATTATTTTTGTGCCATTTAGCACCGATGAAAAACATGGGCACTTACGAGTAAAAATTTGTTCACAAAGTCGTGCAGTCGAAAATCAAATTTTTGTTGCCACAGCAGGTACAATTGGCAACATTCCTTCGGTTGACAATATGGATATTAACTATGCCCAATCGGGTATTTACACACCAAGTGATTTTGCTTTTCCACCTGATGCCATAGCAGGTGAATGCAATACCAACATCGAAACCGTTGTTATTGCCGATCTTGACTTAGCAGCGCTTGAAAGAGCAAGAAATACAGGCACGGTGCTAAATTGGAAGGACCGTAGACTTGATATGTATGAGGTTTTGGAAAAATAGAAAAAATCGCTACTCAAACAACATTAAAGCCACTGAAATAATTAAATTTTAAAATTTAACTACATTTTAATTCACAGATTCGTTTTTTTTTTTTCACATTTGTTTTGTATTAATCGATTATATACAAAAC
>CAIVPY010000271.1 GCA_903907885.1 uncultured Bacteroidota bacterium | reverse complement strand
TGGAGAATTTTTTAAATAAAAATCTTAGAAATCTGTGGCAAAAAATATAACAGACATACAAAACTCCATCATCGAAAACTTTGAATTATTCGAAGATGATATGGAAAGCATCTTGTTTTACTTGATGGATTTGGGTAAGAAATTACCGGCCATGTCTGAAGAACACAAAACGGAAGAGTATATTGTTAAAGGCTGTCAGAGTAAGGTGTGGTTGTTTCCAAGTTTTGTGGAAGGTAAGGTGTATTTTGAAGCAGATAGCAATACTGAAATCACAAAAGGTTTGGTGTCGCTTTTGGTTGATATATGGAGTGGCCAAACACCCGAAGATATTTTGAATAGCGAGTTGTTTTTCATTGAAAAAATTGGCATGAGTAGAATGATTGGAAGCCAAAGAAGCAATGGATTTACAAGCATGATTAAACAAATTAAAATGTATGCCTTGGCATATAAAACATCGAATAATTAAATACGAAATTCAAAAAAAGCAATTATTGAATTTATAAATTAGAATTTTACAACAGAAATGGAAAACACCACAGATATAAAACCAATTAGAACATTTATAGACGTTCAGAATGAAGCTATCAAAGTTATTGAAACCATATACGATCCTGAGATACCTGTGAATATTTATGAGCTTGGATTGATTTATGAAGTGAACGTGTCTGTTGATTTAAACATAGAAATTGTGATGTCGCTTACTTCGCCCTTTTGCCCTGCTGCGCAAAGCATGCCTGCTGAGATAAAAGAAAAACTAAGTGCCATTGAAGGTGTGAAAAATGTGGAAGTACGGGTAACATTTGAACCACAATGGTCTCAAGACTTGATGAGCGAATCGGCTAAGTTGCAATTGGGTTTTATGTAACAAACTCCATTTCTCTTATTATTCTTTCCGCCTGTAATGGGCTATTGGGCTACCACCAAAGGTTATCACTTTTGGACTTGATTCAACATTAGCTTCAATATGCTTTTTCAATAGAATAAGCAAACATAGAGCCTACCATATTGCAAAGATGGTATAATTGCATAGGTTTGTATGGGAAAAATGCCCAAACATGAAGCATAAGTCGTTCATCCTTTCTATTGCTATAATAGTGCATATTGTTTGTGCCTGGAATAGCAGTGCTTATATTCATCCTGATGAACACTTTCAATTATTAGAATTTGCCAATTACAAATTGGGACATACCCCTTCAAACAATTTAGCATGGGAGTTTGATGCCAAAATGAGGCCCGGCATTCAACCTTTCATAGCTTTTGCAGTAATCAAAGCTTTAAGTTTTGTTGGGATTGACAACCCAAATTATGTGGCGTTTGCTTTAAGATTATTAAGTGCATTCTTAGCTTTTTTTGTTTCACTGCATTTTTTTAAATCCATCACTTCAAAAGTATTGACTCAACTCCAAAATGTGAATCTATACCTCAGTTTGCTCTGCTGGGCGCTCGTATTCCTTCATGTTCGTTTCTCATCCGAAAATTGGAGTGCCATGTTTTTTACATTGGCTGTTTCATTTGTTATTCGCAATCATAAGCATAGTTATTTTCTTTTCGGGGTATTTTCGGCCTTAAGCGTGATATTCAGGTTTCAGGCCATATTTTTTGTCGCTGGTTCAGGTTTGTGGTTCCTATTTATCGATAGATCAAATTTTAAATCTTTGATAAACTGTTTTTTAGGATTTCTATTATTTTTTATCGTAGGGATGTTTTTCGATCATTGGCTTTATAGAGAATGGGTGAGCACATTTTGGAATTACCTTTACCAAAATATGTTTATGGGAAAGGCCGCTTCTTTTGGTGTTGAGCCTTGGTATTGGTATTTCAAACAGATATTTGAACAAGCCATTCCTCCTTATAGCATTGTTTTATTGCTAGGCTTTTTCGGTTTGCTTTATAAACAGCCTAAAAACATCATTACATGGTCTTCTTTTATGTTTTTGATAGGGCATTTATTGGTAGGCCACAAAGAACTTAGGTTTCTTTTTCCTTTATCCTATTTTGTTCCTTTTGTGATCTTAACAGGAATAGGTTTTGTTCAGGGTATTTCTACTTCAATATTATACCAAAATGTTCTTAATTTTTTTGGGAAAGCCTTTTTTATAATAAATCCTATTTTGATCTTGGTAATCTGCATAAAACCAGCGAATGAAATAGGGGCAGTATTTAGCCATTTAAGTAGT
>CAIVPY010000270.1 GCA_903907885.1 uncultured Bacteroidota bacterium | reverse complement strand
CTATCATTTCATCATACTTTTTCTGGCCATAGTTTTCAATAATAAATTTCATTCTTTCATTTCCTTCGAGGTAAAATAACATTCCTTGTGAATCCGCTTCGGGGTGAAATTGTGTTCCAAATATTTCGGGTGTAAATTGAATGGCCATCATGGCTCTTTCCAACTCTACATGTGGCCTGATTTTTTCTAATGCCAATATAGTGGAATTGAGGTTGTTAATAAAGTTAGTATTTGGCTGAACCACTTGCCACTTGCGAGAATCGACAGCATAAAAGGGGTCTGGTAAATTTCTCATTATACTGTTATTAATGGCATCATCTGTTTTGTGCATAGGGAAAATTCCAAACGATTCGCTTTTTCTTAAACAAACTTTACCTAAGTGTAAATGATAACACATTACTTGGAAGGAGTGGCAAATAAGGAAAACCGTTTTCTTTTTAGGATTGACCATGTTGTGATGCATTATTTCGAGCATCCTTGCCATGTATGCTTCTTCCCAACCTTCTTGCTCGATGGGGCTGCCTGGCCCCCCGGTTGATATATAAGCATCAAAATCTAACGAAGGCATTTCGTTTTTTAATCTAATATCAAAAATTTGTTTTTGTAGTTTAATATTTTTTTGACAAGCAAATTTGTCAAGTATTTCGTTAATGTTTCGCATACCTTGATTTGTTTCTCCTTTGTACATATCAAGTATGGCAACTTTTAATTCTTGCATTTTATGTAAAATATTTTTTTAGAAATGATGTATCAGTATTGTTTAAATAAAAATTGAAAACATAACAACCACATCTTATTAAATGATTTAGTTTGTTTTGTAGTTATTTCTTGCAACATTAATCAAACAGTTTATCTGGCTCTGGCACTTTAAAAACTAAGAAATTGGTGCCTAAAAAATTTAATACCACATTTAAACATATAGAAAGAATATTGGATACCAAAGGTCCATTGTTCATAAACCAATCTCCAACTTCTTTGTGGTCGGAAGCAAAAAAAGGTTGAGCCAAATACTCGTTGGGATGTACCACATGGTCGCAAACTAAATTAAACAAAAGATATACAACAAAGGTGGTTCCATATACCATAATGTATTTAAGAAGGTATTTTTCGCCATCATCGGCTTGGTCTATATAGGTCCAGAATTTGTTAAGAGTAAAACCTACAAAAAAACCGGTAACATAGCCTATGGCTTTGGCAATTAAATTAAATTGAGGGTACTGGCTAACGATTAACCAAAATGCGGCAAGACTAAACAGGGTACTGGTAGTGCCTACAATCCCAAATTTTATAAACTTTCGTGCCATTGGGTATTGGCGAATCCAGAGCCTAAATTGTTGGATGGGTTTTATCATTCGTCTGCGAAAATATCTGATTGACTTTTGCAAAACAAAAATTATGTTAAATTAATTCATTTTGCCATCATCAGCAAAACTATAATAGGTATCGCCTGCTACAATTATATGTTCGATAACTGCAATGTCAAGCAACTTGCCTGCCTCTATCATTTTTCTTGTAAGGATAATATCTGGATGGCTAGGTTCTTTGTTTCCTGAAGGGTGATTGTGGCACAAAACAATATTGCTAGCTAAGTGCTCTAAAGCTAATTTATATACAATCTTTGGATCAACAATGGTGGCTGTTATTCCACCACCACTCACTTTTTTGGCAGCCAATAGCTGCAATCGGTTATTTAGCAACAAAACCCAAAATTCTTCGTGTGGTAAGTCTTGAAGATAAGGTAAAATATTTTCGAAAATGCGTTTGCTGCTGTTCAATATGGGCTTTTCTTCGGTGGTCGTGCTTTTTCTTCTTCGCCCCAGCTCCAATGCAGCCACAATGCTAATGGCTTTGGCTTCGCCTATTCCTTTTATTTTTTTCAGGTCTTTGATGCTAAGCTGTGCTAATTCGTTCAAATTATTGTTTGCAGCAGCCAGTATTTTTTTACCCAAATCTACTGCCGACTCTTCTTTGGTGCCAGTGGCAATCAAAATGGCAATAAGTTCGGCATCGCTAAGGTTGTGTCTGCCTTTAAGCAACATCTTCTCACGTGGCCTATCATCTTCGGCCCATTGTTTTATGCCAAAAGGTTTCTTCTCTTCAGTCATAAAACAAATTAAAACTTATTTATTGCACAATGCAAGTCCCTCTTGGGCAGATTTACTGCTTGGTGTATTCATCAAGGCTTTTTCAAACAAGTTCTTAGCTTCAGCTTTGTCGCCTTGGGCATAGTTATTCCAAGCGCTCATCAATAAACAATCGTAATCGAAAGGATAGATTTGAAGAACGGTATCAAAATACTTTTGTGCTGCAGCATAGTTTTTTCGGTTATAATATATCAAACCGGTACGGTAGTTTACCAAAGTATTTTTGACATCTATAGCAAGAATAAGTCTGTATTGATTTAATACTTCGTCCCATTTGTTTTGTGCTGATAATGGATATACCATACCCAATTTGGCTTCGACAGAATAAGCATGCAAGGCAATGGCTTTCTGATAGTAATCAACAGCATCATTATATTTACCTACTTCGTATAATAACCAGCCCAAACGCAGGTTCATCTCATACGATTTGGCATCATAAATTGCAGTAAATTCATCGGCAGCTTTTTGGTATTGTTTGTTATATTCTAAAGTATAACTTTTCGAAAAAGCATTTTTAACAGCTTCCGAATTTTGAGCAATAGCAGCTTGCAAACTCAACGATAATAAAATGGTGATTAGTGTTTTCATAAATTAAATTTTAAGCCTAAGGCAATTAAATAGTTGTTATAGTTATTATATGTTGTTGAATAATTGAATGCATCACTATAGATAACATAATTACTTTGTCTAAGCGAGTACCTATATGTGAGATGCAAGATAAGATTTTTACTCATGGTATAATACACCGATGTACCCATTCTGAAAATGGTTTTATCTGTAATGTTGTTTACCAATTGCCCATTCATCTCGGATGTGTTGGTCAAATCTCCATAGAGCACATGTGCGGAAACCCACAGTTTTTTAGCGGCTCTGAAGGTAGATTCAAAGCTAGGAATATACTTCATTTCTGAGTTTTGACTTAATACCGTAAGTTGTGCGTTAAATGACAAATTCGTATTGCCTTTTGGATACCAAGTAGTATAAAAATCTCCTTGAATCTGATTATTACCACTTAGTTTTGAGTAGCAAGCTGTCAAGCCAAGTTTTAACTTTCTAATCTCTTTTTCGATTGTTGCACCCACAACATAGTTTAAATTATTACTTGTGGTCGAGTTAAAAGTGTAGTTTGTTCTTTCGGTCATAAACGTATCTACCTTCGGATCTTTTAAGCTGTCAACTTTATAACTCGGAGTAACATTTGTATATTGATTAAAGATAAAATTACCGAACAGCTTTAGTGAATACATTCTTGGCAATACAAAAGCTGTTTGTATATAAAATTGTTGTTGACTTATCTTGTTGTCGATGATATATGAAGTATCATATCTTGTGCCCAATAGCGAATAATTATTGGCAACTATCTTTTCTTCTCTGTTGGTATTTATAACATCGCAACCTAGTGTAATATGTAAAGCGCTGTTAGCTTGAAAGGTTAATCCAAGCTGAGCAAAACTCAAATCTCTATTCAAAATTTGTTGCCCATACACTTTATTGTTAATGATGTTGTTATTAGCATTTAGCGAATAGTTATCACTTGTTTGATAGCCACCTCCTAAGTCAATACTGGTGATGAACGTATTCTTAGGAACCAAATAATACAGCCTCTCTTCATCAGTAAACATTGCAGCATAATATTTTGCTCTTTGATAATTGGCAGTATTCAAATAATTGTGATATAGCATCAATCTTGCATCCACATCTAAAGGGTTGTTCTTATATATTTTGTGATATTGTCTGGCAGAGGTGAGATAATCTTCTTTCATGAAACACGCATAAGCCAAACGCTTTCTAATGGCAAATGTTTCAAAGCCATTGTCAATAGCTTCTTTTGTATTAACTATCAATCCATCCCAATTAGCCTTCAGATAATTATCGTATGTTACAGAATCATAATTAATCTGAGGAATACTATCTTCTGTTTGGGCTTTGACATAGAAATTGCTAGAAATAAAAATAATCAAAATGATTATTGTGCTTCGCATAAGGCTATCGTTTTTTTATTGTTTTCAATGACTTCAATTTTATCGAAACCATTTTGATTTAGTGATATAGTATAGTTATTTTTCTGTAAAATAATGTTAACCATTCTCGTTTCAGATGAAGACTTTAACTCAATTTTAGATGCGTAGTGTAAATCATCAGCAAAAGCATATACCATGTTGTATTTTGACTTTACTATCTGAATAAAGGGAACGGTAAGGTCTTCAAACCATTGGACAATAAAATTGGTTTTATGAAGAATCGGGTACTTTTCTTCAAGATTCAAATCTGAATAATAACCCAAAAATACTTTATAGCAACATAGGTAAAAGTGATATAAAAAGGATTTTCTATTTCCCTCAAAATGATTAAACCTAAACACCACGCCATCATTCTCAATCCTTGCTAAACTTTTGGTTTCAGGACACCAAATATTAATCCTATTCCAAGCATCTGTATATACTTCCCAATTTTCAATATTGCCATTCCAATTCCAACGCAATTTTTTTCCAGGAATAAAATAAAAAGCCACTTTAAGTAATGGATTTATCTCAGGGTTCAAAATGGTTTGGCCTTCTTTAGGCACTTCAAATATTTTTAAATCAAAGGACTTGTTTTCTTTAACAATGTAGGAGGCTATTGGATAATCGAAAGTCTTTGCACCAAGCACCGGAACTGTTTGTAATTGAAAATGAATATGAGGTTCTGGTGAGCGTCCCGAACTACCACACAGGGCAATAGGATCGCCACGTTTCACATAATCTCCTACCTTCACTTTAAAGCTCTCTTTTTTGATGTGTGAAATTTGAGAATACAAGCCATTTCCATGATTTAGGATTATACTATTACCCCAATTTTGTTTGGTGTTTACATCGGCTATTTCATTGTCATCTATATTGTCGACAATACTTTCTACATAAGCTTCTCCGGGTGAAAGAACGGGTTTGTTATAACAATAAAAATCTTCCACTTTGTTTCCCGGCAAAGTATATGATTTCATCTCCTCATCAAGGATAATAAAATCAATGGCCTTGCTCCAATCTCCTAAGTGAGTAATCTTTCCATCATGTCCTTGACTCACCATCCACTCACCCCAAAAAGGCAATGAAACTGGGTAGTATTTGTAAAACCTACGATTGTCTGTAGATGAAATAAATTCATACAAGTTTTTCTCTGGTGATGAATGCTGCACTTCAACTGCATGAATCCTTTTACCATCGGTTCTCCATTTCAAGGCATATAAGAAAAACAAGGTTGTAATAGTAAACGAAAAAGTGAATGCTGGCAAATGAAAAACATTTAACATTTCACTTGAGCCATAGTGGATCAATGTTACTAAAGGCACAATGGCTATCACCATTAAATATGACCAAATATTAGGCACAATAAAAAAGCCCCCAATGGCAATGGCAAAAAAGATAAAATTAGACCCCACAAAAAGGTTTATCAAATCATTTGTGTCTATCCCTACTATGCGATAAATGGAAAATGCAGTTAAAAAACCTAAGCATGCCAAGGTGAAAGAAATACGTGAATATAAAAACAAACCAATGGCTATAATAAAGCCTACCAAGAAATTACTTTGAAAGAACACTGCTCCTAAGGAACGACAAAAGATAACGGCTATCTGTGGTAAATGCACCACATTGACTTGACTGACTTTGAAAAGATAATCAGCCAAAAAGGGATACGAACCAATATGAATAGGAAGCAGATGAGTAAAGAATTTTGCAGCTAATATGATTAACCACATGGAAAACAAAAAGGGCAAACCCATAAAGGGCAATTGATATTTTGATAAAAAACCTTGCAAACCTATTGAAAGAATCAAACACAAGGCACTCATTATAAAAAGCATTAGAAAGAACACTGCGTTCATTTCAAACAATGAACCCAATCCCATTCCTACCATGGCACTGTTAAAACCATAAGCACCTTCACGAATGGTACGTGGATTTAAGGTAAAAATATCTGCTGTAACATTGGAAATAATAACCGCCAAAAGGCCTGATACACCTATAACTGGATTGACAAAGGAAGCAAGCAGCAATAGCACACCATACCAAGAGCTACGAGCAAAGAATATCTGCGAATAACTGTATAGTATGCCGTGCCATTGTCTATCTATAATTTCCTTCCACCTCACAATACAAGTGTATTAAAATTTAAATGTTTTTAAATGTTCTGGTATCGACTCTAAATCGGTTAAAGTATCAATAGTTTCGTTTTTGCGAATTAAATGTACTTCACCTTTCATATCAATCATAACTACATTAGGCCTCATGGCAATAAATTGCATCCATTGGGTCATGTTATAAGCACCCACTTTATGCACCACCACTTGATCTCCTCTATTTAAGAGCGGCAAATTAACACTTTCGCGCACTTTGTCAATGTTCATACACAATGGGCCAAATACAACCATGTCTTCTGAATGGTGGGTAAATTCCTGAGCTGGAGATATTTTGTGCTCATACCAGAAAGCGGTGAAAAGGATGTTGACACCAAAATCCATAATGGTAGCTCTTCTACCATCCGATAAACGTTTGTTTGCTAATACGCTACCCACCAAATAACCTGCATCGTCAATCAAAGCCCTACCTGTTTCAAGCATCAATAAAGGCAAGTCTTCTTGTTTGAAACCATAGTTCAAAATGGTTGAAGTGATTATTTCGGCATAATCATCAAAACTTGGGCTAATATCATTTCCTGGTAAGTATGAACCACGCAAGGTATTAGTAGAAGCAAACCCTCCCCCTAAGTCTAAATATTGAATTGTTTTGTTCCATTTAGCTTTGATGTTTACGGCCAAATCACATAGTTTAGAAGCCGCAATTCCGTATGCACCTGCGGTTAACATAAATGTTCCGATATGGCAATGTAAACCTACTAAATCCATCTTTTCGCAGTTCATGATTTTAGTAATAGCATTCCAAGCTTGGTACGATTCATAGTTAAATCCAAATCTATCCCACATTGGATATACGCCCACATCCATATTAACCCTGATAGCCACTTTGGCTTTTTTCTTCGAAGTTTCAACAATCTCTATCAAATCATACAACTCATCAAAATGATCAATGTGAATGGTTGATTCATTTTCGATGGCTTGCTTTAATTCAGCTATGCTTTTATCAGGACCGTTGAATAAAATTTTGTTTCCTGGCACCCCATTTCTGATGGCTTTTTCGTACTCAAAACCACTTACTACTTCAGCCCAAGCACCTTCTTGGTGAAACACTTTACATACAGCATCCAAATAATTGGTTTTGTAGCTCCAAGCAAACTGAACTTTTGGGTAACGAGTTTTGAAAGCACGCAAAGCAGATTGGTAGGTTTTGCGGATGGTACGCTCTGAAATAACAAAGCATGGTGAGCCATATTGCTCTATGATACGTTTTACTGGTACGGTATCAATATGTGATGTAGGTTGATATTCGGTACGTGTACCAAATTTGTTCATCAAGCCTGCATTCATCTTACGAATCATTGGACGTTCGTAGCGTAATTTTTCTTTGGTTTCGGTTGACATATTTTTATTGTTTAATTTTTTATGAATACTTTTTTATAATGGTTTAATTTTCGCCAAAGGCTGAAAAGTGTTGAAATTGCTCAATGTCTATGATCATATCCCACGAGTAACGGATAAAAGTTTTACCGACTTCGTAGGTTTCATATGGTTTCACTTTTTCACCCATAGCTAGTCTAACTAACGCAGCAGGCTGATTTTGACCTGCACCAACTGTTAAGTATATCCAAGCTGGAAAACGTGGATTGATTTCCATAAAGTAGGGTCTGCCATCTGTTGTAACCATTAATTCCAACTCAAAACCTCCACGCCAATTGGTTACTTTAATAAAATCTTTAGCCAACTTTACTAATCGGCTGTCTTCAAGTGTTACTCCTGCCCAAGCTTTGCCTTTATCGGTAATAAATAATTTACGCATAGGTACTGCTGAAACCGTTTCGCCATGACCATCACCCAAAGCAGCCACATTAATCTCGGTGCCACTGATGTATTCTTGCACAATAATGGGCAAGCCCCATTTGGCCTCTAGCTTATGAAATGCTTTTTGAGCTTGGTCCAATGTTTGGCAAACCACCGCTTCATAGTACTTTCCTTTAACCACCAGTGGGTAGTTGAAATGTGCTGCTACGGCAGGCAATTCAGATGCATTGTAAATGGTTTTATCCCTTGGTACATAGAAACCATGCTTTTGGCAAAATGCATATAAATTTACTTTATCTCTTGCCTCAAACTGCTCTGTAGTGGGCATGTAAGTGTTTATGCCCATCTCTTTCAACTTAGGCGAAAGCTTGATGAAGTTATACAATTCAGCATCAAAGTTGGGAATAAGAACATCTATCTTTTCTTGTTCTTGAATGTATTCTAAGCGTGTCATCAAAGATTCGCTACCTGCTGAAGGGTAAGGTATTTGATAAGTTTTATCAGCAATTCCTTCCATATATATTCCTGGTTCAAGGGCTTCGTATGAAAGACCAATGACACGCACATCATAGCCCTCCAACTCGCGCACACCACGTGCTACTGCCACACCTGGACCAGGACTGTCAACAGCATTTAGTCCGGTAACAGCCACAGTAATTTTTTTCTTATTTTCCATCTGTGCTTAGTAAATAGTTATCTCCTAACTCTTGAATAAACTCATCATAGTCTCTTTCGATGGTTGATTTTTCAACATCATATTTTGCGTGCAATGCCTTTTTAATTTCGTCACTTGTTTTGTTTTGTTTCATCAATGTGATGATGTCGGTAGCAACTAAATTACTAGAGAAAGAATCTCCATTGGTTGGGTTAAACAAATAACCCGATTCGCTTACTGCAATGTTTGTTAGTATTTTCATATTGGTAATGTTTAAAATGTAATGCCTTTCGGTTTTTGAGTGGATTACGAAACAAACGTAAAATAATTTGCAAATAGGACAAGTTATAATAGGTGAATGATAAAAATCTATCGGTGTTTGATAGGATTGTAAAAGAAAACTGACAGAAATTGGGGAAGTTATTTGAAATGTGTTTAGGAAATGCGTGTATATTACCAAATGCAATTACTTAGTGATTTGAAGGAACTATTTTCACATACTCTTGCAAAAGTTTCAATGATTCTTCACTCTATCTCTTTCTATCGAAGGAGCTAACATCATTTACTTCATCAAATCGTTTATTACTCTTACCGAAACTAGCCAAATACACTCCAGCAAAAACGAATAGCATACAAAGAAATTTTGTAAGATTTAATTCATCTCGCTGTAAGGCAATGGCTATGATGCTAGCAATTACGGGTTGCAGATAGATATAAGTTCCTACCAAAGATGAACTGGCATGTTTTAGTGCATATGCATTTAGCACATAAGTAAAGAAAGTGGAACCTATGGTTATAAAGGCTACAAAGGCCCAAATTTTTGGACTGAAACTCGCCCAATCAATTTCTGTTGCTTGGTTGAAGGCAAAAGGTAAAACCAAAAAAGTACCAATCACAAAGCTCCATAAGGTTACGGTTATGGGATGATATTTTCTGATAAGCTCTTTGGCATACACCAAATAAAAGGCATAGCTAATGGCATTTAGTGTTACCAAAATATCTCCTTGTAGGGTAGAACTTTCAAAACTAAAATTACCTCCACTTATGAGCAATAGCGCACCAATAGCGGCAATTACGATTCCTGTTATTTGTATAAAATTTACTTTTTCTTTAAGCCAAATCCATGCGAAGACAATAACAAAAATGGGCGTGTTGAGCATCAACACAGCTCCATTAATAGGCTTGGTTAAAGATAATCCTTTAAAAAACATAAGCATATTGGCCGCAACACCAAAAACCGCACAAATGAGAAGTTTTTTATAATCTTCCTTATCAATTTTTTTATCTTGGATATACAGTTGGTGAAAAAAGAAAATGAGTACACTTGCCACACTTACCCTTAATAAAATAAAGGCATAAGGTTTAATATATAAAGGCATTACTTCCTTGGCAATGGTGAAGGTGGCACCATAGATAGCCGAAACAATAAACAAAGCAATATGTACTTTTAGTTTCTCGCTCATAAGGCCTTATTGTTCAAAAGTAAATTCTTTTGATTCTTTCATAAAGCGGGTAAGCAACATAATTGCAGAAAAAGTCAATCCAATGGATAGGGCTATCCAAACACCATAGAGGCTATATGATGTTTGGAAACATAAATAATACCCGATAGGAATACCAATAACCCAATAAGCCACAATGGTAATAATGGTTGGCACTTTGGTGTCTTCTAAACCTCTAAGAACGCCCAGCGCCACGCATTGTAAACCATCACTCAATTGAAAGAAAGCAGCAATAATTAATAGGTTGGCGGCCATGTATTCAACTTCTGCATCATGTACATATAACGACACTATGAAATGATTGAAGATGGCAAAAATAATAGCACATCCCGCCATGAAAGTTACGCCCATAAGCAAGGCTGCTCGACCTGATTTAATAATGTCTGTATGACTTTTGCGACCTACAGCATTGCCCACTGCAATAGACCCTCCAGCTGAAATGCCAGTAGCAATCATATAGGTTATTGAGGCAATATTGATGGCTATTTGGTGAGATGCCAAAGCTTTTTCATTAATCCAGCCAATCATGATGGCTGAAAAGGCAAATGCCCCCACTTCAAAGAAATACTGCATGCCTGAAGGTAATCCCACCACAAATATTTCCTTTAAAAAGTCGATGGCTTTGTTGCTTTTTAAAACTGCTAAATATGACTTGTATCTTTTGTCAACCAATACAAATAAAATCATACATAGGGCCATGAATGCCCTAGAAATACTGGTTGCTAAGCCTGATCCAAAAAGTTCTAATCTTGGAAATCCCCAATTGCCAAAAATCAAGGCCCAATTAAGAAATGCGTTAATGACTAAAGCCACTATGGTTATTACAGCAGAAGGAAAAGTAAAGGATAATCCATCGCTAAATTGCTTGGCAGCTAAAAACAACATCAAAGGCAATGTGCCAATATTGATGGCATGTAGGAAGGTTATGGTTAATTTTTCTACTTCCACATTTTGCTGAAATATGTGGATGTTGATGGTTAAAATATATACCACAATACTAATGAAGACAGAGAGCAAAATCGCTGCAATAATTCCTTGTCTAAAAAGAACCCCACAATCTTCAGGTTTATTGGCGCCTTGTGCTTTTGCAACTATAGGCGATACTGCAGTTAAAGTTCCAATACCTAAAATGGAAATCAAAAAATAAATAGCATTGGCCAATGAGGCTGCTGCAAGGTGGGTTGCTCCCAATTTACCAATCATTACAATATCTACCACACCCATTAACACAATACCTAATTGGCCAATGATGATGGGGTAGCTTAATTTTGCAACTTGAAGAATATAAGGCTTATAGTTAAAAAATAGATTTTTCAAAAAATAACGAGGATTTAAAACTTTGTATGCAAAAATAATGTATTGAGACTATACTTTGGCCTAGATAATTAAATCACCCATAAAGAAATGCATATAATACTAGTTTAAATTTAAATAAAGAAGCCCTCTAAACTTGTGTTTAGAGGGCTTCTTTATTGTCCGATTATTATCGAATCAAAGTTACTGAGCCACGTGCTTGTTGTTCGCCATGACCTCTAAATCTATATGTCAATACATAATAGTAAACACCTTCGGCACATTCTGAGCCATCGTTAAAGCTTTTACCATTCCATTTTACATTAGGGTCAGTGCATTCAAACACTTTTGTTCCCCAACGGTTATATATCAGCATTTCAAATTTGTCGTATCCTTTAATGTCAACTTTCAAATCGTCATTTAAACCATCATTACCAGGTGTAAACACGTTAGGTATATAAATTTTGAATTCAACATTGTTGTATACTGTTTTACATATCGAATCTGGACATGAAGGATTTTGTGTACTTGCTTTTAAACAAATATTGAAAGTTCCAATGTCGTCAGCAAAGTCCATATTTACCAAGTTTAAATTCAACGAATCTGACCTATGAAGAACAAGTGGATTACTTATGAAATGTTTTTTGTCGTCAATTAACGGAGATTTAAGTGAACCATTTGGAGCATATATAGTCCAAGTGTATTCATCTGTTAAAGTCTTGTCAGACAGATTGACAAAAGTAAATATTCCTTTTGTAGCAGAAGTGTCAATTCTAAAATCAGCTTTAGTTGAAGTAGTAAACACAGTTACTGTATCACTTCTTTCGCAAGATTTAATAGCTTCAGGAGAGGTTAAGCCTAATGAGCGGATAAACCTGCTTGATGAACCCACAATGTTATAGGTTCCTCTTTCGGTAAATCTGTATTGGAAAGAACTATCACCCAAATAGCTTGTTTTTAGTAAACTATCTATTTTCTTAGTGTAAGCTGAATCCCAAATATCAAATGTAAATCGGTTGATTGAGTCAAAATCTGATTTGTTTCTAATCTTGAAAATATCACCTACACACATTCTTTGCTTAGAAGTTTGGATTTTTACATCAGGTGGCGCTACAACATATACTCTTATTGGAGGTTGAGTTCCAAAGAAGGTATCGGGTACATTAACGATAGGACAAGAAGCATTACCAGCATCTATATTATCAATACCTGAAGCAGTTATATAGTAAATGCCTGGTTTATCATATGTAAAATTAGTTTGCTGATTTTTAGACCATTCTAACCTAGATTGGTCTCTATATTGGTTGCCAGACTGAACAATAGTTAGCTGAGTTGCTGTATCCTTTGGCTCTCGCTTATCTATATCAGGTGTACTAAGAACTCTAACAGTGTATGGTACGCAACCCACACTATCAGACAATAACTTGATTTTAGGTCGAGGTCCATTAATGAAAATCTCTTGGTTAATGGTATCTGTACAACCTTGTTCGGTGTAAACCGCTAGTTGCACAAGATACTTCCCATTTTGTCTATAATCATATATCGGATTTCGAATAATTGACTGGTAGTTAAATGGCGTTTTCTTTCTGTCGCCAAACCACCAAAATACATCTGTAATTTGGTCACATGGCGAACCATCAGCCTTCATACAACTATCAGGACCCGTGGTTTGTGGATAGGCAATAGAAGAATCAAATAATTGCACGGTATCTCTGCAATTAAATTGTAGTGTATTGTTCTTACTTGTAAATTTAGGTCGAGGTTCCATTACATATATATACCTAAAACAGGTATCCCAATAGCCAGCACTATCACGTGTAATCATACTCACTTTGTATTTTCCGGCTTTGGTAAACTTGTGTTTAGGTACTTGTACCATGTTAGCATCTGTTACACCATCAGATTCCCAGTCCCAATAGATACGTTCTTGGAAATACGTTCTTTGCAATCCTGTTACTGGATCGGTCCAGAAAGTTGGAGGCGAACCAAAGGTTTTAAAAGTATCAATTGGATAACCATAGCTTGCATATCTCCAATCGTCATAAGAACGTATTGAAGGATAAGGAGAACCTGGACAATTTGGATTGACTGCAGTGTCTGGGCATATATCCGGCCTGTAATTACATACATATGGTAACCAATATCTAACATAGTCAACAAATTGCACTTCTTCGCCTAAACATACTAAAGTATCCGACACATAGAAAGTATCAATTATTCCAATAATAACTGATTTTTGATAACCTCTAGCACAACCATTTTGAGCTGTCAGAATCCTTTGTATTGGCGTACCTTCCCACCTTCTACCATCGGCAGCTAGGCTATTAGGGTCTTTCATTTCAAACGAAGTGAGGTTGTATTTATGTTTTAAAGGGCCTACAAAAAAGGCTGAATCATATATCATTTTAAGGGTGTCAATTTTTTGAGGTGGTAAGCGGTGTTGTCCATCGCCACATTGCCAAGTTGTATCAATTCGTAGATCAATCCTTACATGTTTGCCCACATCAAACACACTGTCTAAATATGTTTTTGGAAATGCGGGGTCTTGGTTATCTATCGTATATCTCTTACGAGCCACAGGAACAGGAGTAGTTTGCTCTCCTATAACAAAAAACGAATCAATAGTTTCCATTCCGTCACCCCAAATCCAATGATCTGTTAACATAAATTTCTGAATAGGGTAAGTAGGCACAACTGTTACAGTATCGCCACGGCCTCTCAACAAATTGCTACAGAAATAAACATTGGGGTTAACTTTTGTAGCTGGTAATACTTCAAATGCTGCGTCTAATCCTAATATTTGTATAAAGTTATGATACCAAATTGTATCCGTTAAACAATCAGGATCAGGTTTGCTACAATCGGTTCCATTACATCCGTTACCTATAATTAAACCCACGGTAATAAAGCCATCTCGTTGAGCAGCTAATGCACCCATATGACTAAAACCTGTGTTAAAAGGTGATTGGTAGTGCGTCCAATTGGTACCAGCAGCACCACCATCATTAATAGATTGCCATACTGTATTTGGGTTAAATTGACCTGAATTATTATATGGGGGATATCCATAACCTCCAGCACTAGCACCACCAAACGGAATAAATCCATCTAATACACATGGTGTATTGTCGTTCCTATCGAACAACGAATCGTAGTTAAACAATAAGAACGAACGACCACACGATGGTGCTGTTTTGCCCGATATAGTATTGGCTAATTCAAAACCAACACCCGTGTGTGGTCCCAAATCTAAACCTGGACATTCTTTACCCGCTTTGTTTTTACCCAATCCCCAAGCATCCGATTTCATCATAGGTAATTGCAAATTGGCAGAGCCATTACAGTCAAATTTTGACAGCAAGGTATCATCTACATATTTAAATATAGAATCTCTTCCTGTAAGTTTGCTCTTTATAGCATATAATTTTCTAACAATTCCCTTTTCATCCACTAAAAACGAATCGGCAGCTTCGGTTGCATTGTTTGACGAATCTTGCATGAATAATTTAACGGTAATACACTGAGTGATTACCCTGTTAAATATATATCTATACAAGGTCATTTTGGTTCCAGGTATTTTTTGTTTTCCTCTATATCTTCTCAATGAGCCATTAGGCAAAGTATCCAATGGGTCGGTAATGGTTACAAAAGTAGAAGTATCAAAACGAGTACCAGCAGGAATGGTATAATATTTCACAACTCCATTTTCTCTGTAGAATGGAGCACCTAATGCGGCAGCTATCGGGTCAGGAATTGGTGCATTGGTGGTTATAGGTACGTTTGGATTTAAATCAGTAGGCCACATATTTGTTATGGTATCAATACGGGTTGGGAAAGCAAACATGGGTTTGTTCCATGATGGGGTATCCATGGGTTGAACCCAATTTTTGCCCGTTGGAGCTATCTCATTAGTCGGCCATTTTGTATATCCAATTGTCCATTTGGTAGTATCGTAAGGTGGGAAATCATGCCCGTTTAAATGCCAATTGTATAAAGTTTCCCAGTTCACATAAGGGTGCGATGGCAAGGTATCGTGCGAAAATTGACATTGGGTTAATCGTCCGTCATAAGCTCTTCCATTTACAATAAAATGTCCTTCACTTCTGTTTAGCAAATCAACGGCACTTGTGTATTTTCTCACCCCATTGGTTGGAGGATATAGCTGAGGAGTTGAGTATGAGGTACATTGAGGAGCCCATTTTGTATCACCAAAATCCCATTTAATATATAAATGTTCTGACTGATATACGGTTGAAGCATTGGTGAAATATACCGGATAAGTAGGTCCACATTGGTTTTTTTGCCAAGTAGGAATAACAACTGTAGGAGGAGATTCAATGGCTACACTTGGCCCTAATATGTTCAAACCATATCCTACAAGATTGTTATAATCAACAACCCCATTGTGACTAACATAATCAACTATGGTATCGCCATTAAAAAAGAAATACTTAAAAGTAGGTATGCCTCGGTAATTGATGGCAACAGTTTGGTTGATTGCCACACCCCAAAGGGTGGTATCTTTTCCCGTTTTAGGGTTTTTAAAATCCACATGGTTTACCGTATCTGATTGGTCGGAAGTGAAAAAATGAAAAGGCATAACACTGTCTAAAGGCATATAATAAAACTTCAAACTGTCTTTTTCGAATTGTGTTTTAGACCAATCTTTACCATACACATAGCGGGGTTGATACACACTATCTTTTATGGCTCCACCAGGATAATAGCGAACAATGGTATCTATAGTATTGTATAAGTTTTTGAACAAGTATAAACCACCATCTTTACTTGGATCTTTTGAAATCATGGGGTTTAAATGACGCGCATACACGGTATTTAATTTTGGAGGAACAGCCCAATCAACATTTACCCCAGCTAAACCAGCTTGATTAAATTGTGAATATTTTGGATCTTGAACCGAATCAATTCGAGAAAAATAGTAGAAGGTATCGGCAGGTTGATTAGGACAATATAAAACCAAGAAAGGGTAAAACTGTCCAGTTCCTTGATATTTATAGGGGTCAGCAGGATTTTGATCATCCTTATAGCATAAAGGTGGTTGTTTCTGATTAGGGTCGTTATAGTTCCAAGTAAAATGGATATCGGTAGCACCCTGTCCTCTAAGAGGATATGTGTTATACATAAACACACTGGCTGCATCTGGAGCGGCTAAACAAACCGAATCGCCACCATATTCTGAGTTGTCATATGTGTCATTTCTTCTCACTTGAATGTCAATTCTAATAACAATATTTTCGGGCCACACTTGGCTAGGATCCATTGATACAGAGAAACTATCAGAACATACGGAGCGTTTATCAAAAATTACTAGCGATGGATTAAATCGCCCTTCTTTTTGATAGGTATAAAGAAATTTGGCTCCTAAATAGGCGTTAACTTCTTGTTGTGTAGCTGGATTACTAGATACATAAACGGAGTCATCGCCAAAATACCATTTAAATGATTTAACCTGATTAGGTGCTATATTAGATTGATTTAAAAAAGTGTAAGTTGAATAATTACAAGAGGCTTTGCCTTCAACAGTAAAATGAGATTTTACATTGGGAGCGATATACACACGTTTTCTATCAACAGCTGCTACACTGCTTATACAACCCAACGAATCTGAAACTTGCAACGAAACAGCAAAACTACCATATAAGGCATATCTATGAAAAACGGTATCACTCATATCGCTAAGTGTGTTACCATCACCAAAAACCCAGTAAGAACTAGCTAACCCATTACTTGGGAAACTTGGATGTTTGATGGATAGATTGGTAAATCCATTGAAGTTATTAGCTAAACACTGCGAATCAAGTGTGATGGTTTTGTAAGCTACTACAGGTAAATTGTATACCGTATCAATCCAAGAACTTGTATAAGATCCGCTAGTTTTTGTTTTGGTAATACCGGTTATGTTATAAACCCCAGCACTTTTGTAAACATAGTTGTATGAGTTAGTAACTGGCCCACCTGTAATAGATGGTTTGTTTAACACAGTGCTATCACCATTTCCAAAACGAATGGTGTACGACTGCACATCCATTGGATTGATGCTTACCAAATCAAAGGTAAAAACAGTCTGTTGCCCAAAGCATAAAATATTTGGACCTA
Organism: uncultured Bacteroidota bacterium; assembly: GCA_903907885.1. Classification (GTDB taxonomy): domain Bacteria; phylum Bacteroidota; class Bacteroidia; order UKL13-3; family UKL13-3; genus RGVD01. The sequence goes on along the minus strand of CAIVPY010000270.1, from coordinate 3,377 downwards.
CCCTAATTTTGGAGGATTGAGCATTGACACCAGCCATGCCCAATAAAAAAACGGATAAAAGAAGAAACAATCCTCTCCTCCATTTGTTAATCTTTGTTAAGTATATGTTTTGCATGATTTTATATGTTTTTATTTCAATTTATTATTTTGCTAACTTATCTATTTATTTTTATTTATTCAACTGATTATCTAGTTAAATATAAATATCCCGATTTTTGCAGCAATTCTTTAGCCCCTTTATATTGATAATCAAATATATAAAAGTACTTACCTGATTCGCAATTTTCTCCTGATTTAATATGCTGGCCATTCCAATGCATTTCTTTTTTGAAACTCTCAAACACTAAGTTTGCTCTTGTGTCAAAAACCCTTAATCTATAAGTGTTTTCGTTCTCAATTTTAATAATAAACTCTTTATTGAAATTATCGTCATCACCAGGGGTAAAAGTATTTGGGATTTCAGGAACCATTAAGGTATCAACATCAGCTAAAGTAATGGTTCTACTTGGTTGATTATTAGTTTCAGATTCCCTAATTGAAATGGATTCATTTATTGGTGCTTTTACAATACTCTTTTCAACTTGGGTTTGGCCCTGTGGTGTTTCAATTAATATTGGCTTTATCTCAGTTCTTAACTCTTGATTTTCAATGCTTGAAGATTTTTGAGCAAGATTATTTTCAATATTGGCATTCTTGTCCTTTTCGTTTATTTGCTTTTCTTCTTGCACTTTTCTATCAGAATCAGCATTTGAAACAGAGGCACTCACGGAGTTCTCTTCAAAAGCTTTAAGTTTATTTTCAATAATATTTTTTTCTTCTACCTTAAGTGGTGTGATAATCAAAATATTTGAAGTTAGTCTAGGTTTATCTTCTTTTAAAAGTATAACTGAAACAGTCGCACCCACAATAACAACCAACGTAATAATGCCTTTAGAAACAAACGACAAGGATTTTACGTTCGAAACAAATTTGCTTGTTGCGGATGTGTTGCCAATTGCAGGGTTCTGACTTAAGTTTTGCCACACCTCTATTGGCGGCTCAGGCGCAAAGGAGTCGAACTGCTTCTTTAGCAAATCGTCAAATTGTTCTATGTTATCTATCTTTTTCAATTTGTATATTTAACTTTTTTAATTCAGTTGCAAAAGCAACCCTAGCTCTTGATAATTGAGATTTGGAAGTTCCTTCGCTAATCCCCATCATCTCAGCTATTTCAGCATGGCTATACCCTTCAATGGCATATAGATTCAATACTGTTTTATAACCAAGTGCCAAATTATTCATCGCTATCAGCAGTTCTTTTTGAGAAATTTTTTCTAAAGAAAAACTACTAAATGAAATTTCAACCTGCTCGTATACATCACTTTGTCCTGTATGTATTTTGTTTGACCGATAAAACTCAAGGGCTGTATTTACCATTACCCTTTTTATCCAACCTTCAAAACTACCTTTACCCGAATACTGCGAAATTTTGGAAAAGATTTTTATAAAACCTTCTTGCAAAATATCCTTTGCATCATCTGGATTTTGACTGTATCTCAAACAAATACCGTAAAGAACGCGAGAAAAATAATCATACAATTGCTTTTGGGCTTTTGCTTCACCCTGAATGCATCGTTTAATTAAATTTTCGTCAAATGGTACACTCACTTTTGTATTCTGTTAGCTATGATGATATGTTGTTAAAGATGGTTGCAAGCATAAAACATTTTTTTAAATACATAGTAGTGGGCTAAATTCTACCACTATTGATTTTGTTATTAATTATTTCTTAAAACTATATTTGTCGAAGGGAATTACTAAATATTAAAGCAACTTTGTCAATATTGGCATTCAGGCAATTCATTATAATATTTATGAACCTCTTGGGTTTGTATAATGTGGCTCTTTCGCAACATACTGACAGACCTATTTCTCTAAATTTAGGTATGCTAAAAGAATTTATTCCAAACCAAGGGCAATGGAACAGTGAAATTCTTTATAGGTCGCAGAGTTCCGACCTTGATGTACATGTTACATCAAAGGGCATCAATTACTTTTTTTATGACCCAAAACAAATTGAACAATTAGCTAGCCATGTTAAGGTTAGGGATAAATGTCTAATTGATTCATTGCTTCAAATGCATTTGATAAGCCTTGAGTTTATAAATTCAAATACATCAGATATTCAAACTGAAAGTAGCCAAGAACATTACTATAACTATTTCTTAGGCAAAGAACCTTCACACTGGAAAGGCAATATATACCCTTGCAAAACCCTTCACTACAAAAACCTTTTTGATGGGATTGATTTAAAAACAAATATCAATAGAACTGGGAGTATAAGTTACGATTATTACCTAAAACCCAATTCCGATGTCGAGAATTTAAAATTTAAAGTTAATGGAGCAGATAGGGTAATAGTGGAATATGGTGAGCTTTATATTCATTATTCATTTGGCTATTTCAAAGAAAGCAAACCATATGCCTATCAAATGATTGATGGGAAAAAACACGAAATTGAAGTAAGCTACAAAATATATGCTGATAATACAATTGGCTTTGACATTTCAAATGAATACAACAAAAACTACGAATTGATAATAGACCCAGATTTGGTTTTTGCCACTTATTCCGGCAGTTCGGTTGATAATTTTGGCTATTCAGCTACATATGACGAAGCAGGTAATTTGTACTCGGGTGGAATTGCATTAGCCATAAGTCCTTCAGTCGACCCAAATGGCAAATACCCCACTACACCTGGAGCTTTCCAAAGCAAATGGATGGATGGAAGTTCAACAACTGTATTTGTGCCCGGTACTGGAAATTATAGCATACCACCATGTGATATAAGTATCAGTAAATACTCTGCAGATGGTAAAACCCTAGTATTTGCAACACTTATGGGAGGTAGTGGAAATGAATATCCGCATAGTCTTGTAGTTGATAAACAAAACCATTTAGTTGTTTTTGGTTCAAGTACTTCTCCCGATTACCCAGTAAAAAAATTTTCTTTTGATACCTTATATCATGGTAAACATGATATCGTACTAAGCAAATTAAGTATTGCAGGAGATAGTTTAATTGGTTCTACTTATATAGGAGGAAACGATGAAGATGGTAAGAATCAAGCCACTGGATTATTATACTTTTATGCTGACGATTTTAGAGGTGACGTAATTTGTGATGATGATGGAAATGTGTTTGTAGCAAGTTGTAGTTCATCGAATAATTTTCCTACAACTACGGGCGCTTTCAATAGAAATTATAAAGGATTACAAGATGGAATAGTCTTTAAACTTAATAATGATTTAAGTAATTTAATATGGAGTACTTACATAGGAGGAAGTATGCAAGATGCCTTATACAGCATAGATTTCGACTCTAAAAAAAATATTTAT
>CAIVPY010000269.1 GCA_903907885.1 uncultured Bacteroidota bacterium | reverse complement strand
CGCATCCGATTAATAAAATCATCGGGTACGTCATTAATGCTCAAATATCGCTTAACTATTTCATCATAACTATGATCAAGTATCTGATTATTTGAATTTAATCCCGTTATCATTAATAAGCCGGTTGGATAAGCATCTAATGTTTGTATAAACAAATCAGGACGATATTCTGTAAGTACTTCTACCAACTTCCACACATCGCCAGTCCAAGCACGAGTTTTACGCTCTCTTTTAGCCTGTGCAGAATGCCCAGGATATATATCGTCTATAACTACGAATGTAGTTGCCCGTGCGTAACGCTCAACATTAATAAAGTCACGTAGTACATATTCAAACAAATGCATACCGTCAATAAAAACTAAATCTGGCGCTTCATTTAAAAGGTTATCTGCTTCATTTGCAAAAAAACAATCGCTACTAGATTTAATAATTGATGCTGTATTATTTAATTTAAATCTAAGTTGAGGCATAGGATCAATACCTATTGCTTTACACTTTGCTATAGCTAGACTTTTACCAGATTGAACGCCAATTTCTAAATAAAAGTTTGGTAAAAGTACATTGTGTATATGTGCCAACAGTTCATGCTTATCTCTATCCCCCTTAAGAAACTCTTCTTCTTCTGTACCGAGAGGGAAACTTTTTAAATTTAAATACGCCTCATTTAATCTGTCATAGTAAGGTTGAAGCATATCCTCTCCCATCACATTCGCTAAACGCTGCCAGCGTCTAATAGCTTCATCATAAAGACCCTGTCGCATAGCTGTCTCTGCGTATGCAATTAGTAAAGTAGGATCATTAGGAGAGAAATGTAAAGCTTGTTCAATAAGCTGTTCTGTATTACTTATACTATTTATAGATTTGCATTGTGATACAAATTTATTAGAGGCTATTGAAGGAATGCGAGGTATTCCTATTTGATTGAGCTGGTTGTCGATTCTTGCTTGCGTAATTAATTTAATATCACTATTTGGGGTACCAATACTTATAGATCGCTCAAAATGACTAACAGATTTGCTATGTTGATTTGTAATAGTAGTTGCCCTACCTAAGGTATTGTAAACACCAGATATTAGTATTTGAGAAACTAGTGTCTTACTACAACCCCAATCTTGAGCTAAGCGAGCAAATTGCCTTGCTATGTTTGAGCTTCCATTTTGCATATGCCCAGCGGCAGCCAACAAAGCTAATTTTGCTCTATCGGGGTGATGCTGAAGCATATTTCGATCCATTTTAATTAAACTATCCCAATCTCCAAACTGCCATTGAGTTCGTGCCTTTTCTAATAAATTCTCATCATAAGCGACTAATTCACTCTCACCCGTCTGTTCTGTCGGGTTAATTATCTCTTCAAACTGACTTATTGAACCCGTTTTATCGTCAATATCTGATAAATTAGTGGTAACGCACAAATCTTTTTTAATATGCTGATTTCTTTTTCGCCGAGTGGCACGGGACTTTTTTTTCACAAACCTGACTCCCTTAATAACACGTCTTTGATTAAGTCGATTTGGGCTTCTGCTCTTATAATCTCATCTTGCAATAACGTTTGACGATTAGTTAGGTCAAGGTTTTGTGCCTCTAGTAGTTGAACTCGTTTTTTTGCTTCTTCTCGTTCTTCATTCAAACGATGTTTCTGGGTTTGTAAATTGGTAATTACTTGAGCTTGGTCGGCAATTTGTTTTTCTTGCTCTGCTTTGGCTTGGCTCAATTGTTGACTTAGTTGGGTATTTTGGCCCTTTAAATCAGACATGGCTTT
>CAIVPY010000268.1 GCA_903907885.1 uncultured Bacteroidota bacterium | reverse complement strand
GCTATCAATGCTCATAATGCAGGTAGTGTACAATTAACTTTTAATTTTTATAATAATGTTTCAGGACAAACATTATTTACAGAACAAGCAACAATACCGTTTGATTCAGTTCCATTAAAAACAAAGACATTAGAAACAGCAATCAATAGATTGATGTTAGGTAATAATTTAAGTGGGTATAATACACCTACTTCAACAAGTTTGCAATTAACACAAAACTTTAGTTCGGGTGGCACATATCCTGCAAACTTTTTTACAGGTGGTTCATCATGGAATGTATCAATAGAATTTTTAGATAGGTTTAGAAGAAAATGTAGTGTGGTTAATTTAGCGGTTACTACTTCAACAGCAGAGGTTTTATATACAGGTGCAGCAGTTTCTAATATGGTTCAAACTTTAACATGGGCTTTAAGTAATACTAATGCACAAGTTGAAATACCTGATTGGGCTTATTTCTACCAATTACTAATTACAAAAAATCAAACTAAGCAATCATTTTTAGAATGTCTTTATAATAATTGTTGCTACGTTGTAAAAAATATTGATGGTTCATTAGACTTTACACAAACAGTTTACGATTCATCAAAGACTTATGCAATAGGAATTGATATTTCAAACTTAACAGCAGCAGGATTAGGATATACTTTTAATGAAGGGGATATTGCAGTAGTGCATTTAAACACAACAACAAACTATACTTTAAATGTAATAGGGCAACAAGGTAATTATGTTTTATTGCAATCAAAAAATATTGGTTCAATAACTAATTCATTCAAATGGGATTTCTTACCATTGGCAGTGGTTGACCATGTTACTTATACATTACCAACTAATTTACAAAACAATTATAATCAAACAGGATTTGCGGTACAATCAACACAATTTGCTGATTTGGGCGCACCTGCATTGGATAATCCGAATTGGGCTATCCAAGTATATCCAAGCAGCACGGTATATACTTTTAATATAGCAGGTAATATTTCATTAAAACCTACCAATACATACCCGTCAGATTATATGCAAGTAACGGTGGTAATGGCAGGTTTTGGTAACCCCGATATTTTAATTGATTTAGCAACACAAAACGGAGTTATTGCAGGAACAACATATAATTTAAGTTGGAATCAGAATATAACTATTCCTGCGGGATATACAAAATTTATTTTAATTTATAGGTCAAGTAGAGGGGAAATAAAACCCGCAATTACAGGTGGTTATAATACAGCAAGTAGGGCAACGGATTTGAATGTTATTGATATTTATACACCGTATAAATCAGCAAGTCAATACGAACCATATTACGAATGCACACCCGTATATGCTATAAATAATCCCGCAACAAATTCAAGGCAATATTCAACATTAACAGGAACAATACAGGGGGACTTATATAGCGTAACAAGACATATTTTGTATTCAACTACAACTTATGGAAATGCAGCAATGTCCCCAAATGATTTATATTGGAAATTATGGAATAGAAATTTAGGATGGGTTAATTACATAACCTTATTGGGGCAAACAAGAAATGAACATGAGATAAGATTTTCACTTACTTACACAACAGGTACAGCTAATAATGGATTAAGCACATTTAGTGCATTAGATTTTAAAACAGTACCATTGGGAATAGGAACGATACAAAAATTGCAGCTTGCAAGCAAGACAGAAGAACAAGGTGTTATCATGCTTGCTATCGGTTCATTCCAAACTGTTTCATGCTACTTAGGTGAAGTTCAATTAGTAGGTTCATCAAAAAATTCAGCAGTAGTACAAGATACTTCTGTAATAGGGACAATGAATGTTCTTAAAGGAATGTTTGGCACAACAGCACCCGAAACAGTAGTAGAATATTTAGGATTGGTATTTTGGTATGACTTAAATAATGGTGCAATAGTTCAATATTCATCAAATGGGTTAGAAGCAGTAAGTCATTATAAAATGG
>CAIVPY010000267.1 GCA_903907885.1 uncultured Bacteroidota bacterium | reverse complement strand
TAAGGATTGATAAATAAATAAGAGTCTTTGACTCGGCAAATCAAATCATCAATAACAATATATTTGAAATATGTCTGAAGGTGGCTATCAAATACGAAATCAAAATGCAGTTCATTTCATTACATTTTCAGTAATAGAATGGATTGATGTATTTACTCGGAAAATGTATGCTGATATAATAGTTGATAGCCTAATGTTCTGTCAGAAAAACAAAGGTTTGAATATCCATGCATGGTGCTTAATGAGCAATCATATTCATTTAATTGTTTCGAGAAATGAGCCATTTACTTTATCCGATTTTTTAAGAGATTTTAAAAAACATACTTCATCTAAAATAGTAAAAGCTATTGAAGAAAATAAAAGTGAAAGCCGAAGAAACTGGATGTTATGGATTTTTAAAAAAGCTGGCGAAAACAATAAAAGAAATGAAACCTATCAATTTTGGCAACAAGATAATCATCCGATAGAATATTTAACAAACGAAATATTACAATCAAAATTGAAATACATACATGAAAATCCAGTGAGAGCAGGAATAGTTAGAAATGAAGGAGAGTATGTGTATTCAAGTGGTATTGATTATTACACTGAAGAAAAAGGATTAGTTGATATTATTTTTCTGAACTAACCCGTGTCTAAGACACTTCAATTCATTTGCCATCTGTAGTCGCCACGCAATGGCTTGGCTTCAGACTACAGATAGTTTGGGGGCATTTGTCAGTTTGTGAGGAGTTGGCATTTGTCAGTTCGAGCGGAGTCGAGAACTGACTATTTTGAACTGAGATTTAAAACAATTTGTTTTTATAATTGGGCATATAGCCCAAATGTTTAAAAGCAAGGTCGGTAATTTCTCTTCCCCTTGGGGTACGCATCAAAAAACCTTCTTGAATCAAATAAGGTTCATACACTTCTTCAATAGTACCCGCATCTTCGCCTATGGCAGTGGCAATGGTAGTTAAGCCCACAGGGCCTCCTTTAAATTTATCGATAATAGTACGCAGTATTTTCACATCCATTTCGTCCAAACCTTCGCCATCCACATTTAAGGCATTTAAAGCATATTTAGCTATTTCCAAATCAATGGTGCCATCGCTTTTAATTTGTGCAAAATCACGGGTTCTTCGGAGTAGGGCATTTCCAATACGAGGGGTTCCTCTGCTTCTACGGGCTATTTCGTAAGCAGCCTCTTCGTCAATAATGGTTTTCATAATATCGGCCGACCTCCCAATGATGGTGCGCATCAAATCTCTGTCGTAGTATTGCAGGCGGGCATTGATTCCAAACCTAGCTCTGAGTGGTGCCGTTAGCAAGCCAGATCGTGTGGTTGCTCCTATAAGGGTAAATGGGCTAATTTCAATCTGAATGCTGCGGGCGTTTGGCCCACTGTCTATCATAATGTCAATCTTATAATCCTCCATGGCTGAGTATAAAAACTCTTCCACCACAGGACTAAGCCTATGAATCTCGTCAATAAACAACACATCACCCACATCCAAATTGGTAAGCAATCCTGCCAAATCACCAGGTTTTTCTAACACAGGCCCTGATGTGGTTTTGATGTTTGATCCAAGTTCGTTGGCAATAATTTGTGCTAAGGTTGTTTTTCCTAAACCTGGAGGGCCATGAAGCAAAACATGGTCTAGTGCTTCATCACGTTGTTTGGCAGCAGCCACAAAAACCCTAAGATTTTCAATTATTTTTTCTTGACCTGTGAAATCTTCAAACACACGTGGACGCAACACAC
>CAIVPY010000266.1 GCA_903907885.1 uncultured Bacteroidota bacterium | reverse complement strand
TGTAGTTGCACTTACGTCATTTAATATCAGTTACCTGATAGTTGCACTTATCGGAATCATTATCCCGCTTTATTTTACCACTGCTTTGTTTTATCTAAGCAATCATTTAAACGATTTTATGGCATTTGTAGAACAGAGTTTCACCAAATCATATTTCACCAAACTTACCATTGATCCTATTGTTGCCATACCTTGGTTTGTAATGTTAGTGTTACTTTTATTTACAGGCATTAAAATTCAGTCTAATTTTTATAAAAACAATGTGAAAACCAGGAGGATATTGCTAACATTGGGTTTGTTGTTGTTGTTTTCAATACTGATTGTTCCTCTTGAAGAAAAAAATTTTATCTTCAATCTTATTTATCTAAGCACACCCACAAGCATGGTGGTTGCTTACTTTTTTCTTAGTAGCAAAAGGTTTTATTTAAAAGAAATTCTTTACCTGTTTTTTGTTGCTTCTTGTTTTTATTTTCAACTAATACACTAATAGATGTTTTTTATACTATCAAAAATTTTATATGCTATAATTGCCCCAACTAGTTTGATAACTTTTGCCTTTTTGCTATATTTATTTAGCAAGAAGAAATTTGTTTTATATACGGGTATTGGATTATTTCTATTCTTTACAAATCCATTTATTGGATTGCATTTATTTAAAATGTGGGAAATAGATGCTTCTGAAATTAAGCCAAACGAGCACTATGATGGTATTATAATTTTAGGGGGATTTATTTCAACTATAACCGTGGGAAATAGCCAAAGAACTGTTTATGCTGATGGAAATGATAGAATGCTTCAAGCCATATCTTTGTATAAAAATGGCGTTTCAAATAAAATTATATACACTGCTGGCACTGATAGTATCTTTAATATACATGAATCTGAAGCCGTTTTAGCTAAAATTTTTATGGTTCAAATTGGCCTGCCAGATTCTGCAATAATAACCGAATCCAAATCGGTAAATACATATGAGAATGCCTTATTCACCAAACAATTGCTAGAAAAACAGGACTCAGCATGGCACTCCAAAAAATACCTTCTTGTAACATCCGCATTTCATATGCGCAGGTCAATAGCTTGTTTTAATAAACAAGGAATTAATGTAACCCCCTACTCAACTAATTTCAGGGCTTTTCTTGAAAATCACAATGTATTTAACACCATTGTTCCTAGTTATGGTGCATTACAAAACTGGACTTATCTGATGAAGGAATGGGTTGGAATGGTTGTTTATAAGACGAAAGGATATATTTAGATACTAAAACAAATTGCTCAGGTCGATTCCAAATAATTTCTGAAGGCCAATAAGAACAGCAACCCATATCGAAAACGATATAAACATAATAATCTTTATTCTCCATTTGTTTTTTTCAATAGCAGCAGCCAATACTGTTCCAAGTGGAATAGAAATAATGGGTGTAAGAAGTGCTATACCATATACCTCATATTTGCGTATTATTTTTACCATTATTCTTGTTGATGTTTTAAATTTTAATGCTTTTGGTTGAGCTGGGAAATATTTGTTTTTTATAATTACAATAAAATGCCATAAGTATAAATAAAAAACTACCCCAACCATACCACCCCCAACGGTGCATACAAAGGTAAAGAAAGGATTAAATCCGTATCCCAATGCCAATAAAAATCCTCCTAAGAACTTTATCGCACTAAGTATAATTACCCAACATATTTTAATTAGCCAGTCTCCCATTTATTTTTTTGCTTTGATAGCATTTCTAACATTACCATGTTTCTTGAGCAAATCCAAAGCTGATTTTTCATCTATCTTTAGTTCGTCCATTATCATATAAGTTCCCCTTTTAATAAGTTTATTATTACTTAACTGCATATCCACCATTTTATTGCCTTTAATATGCCCAAGCTTTATCATAAGCGAGGTGCTTACCATGTTTAATACAAGTTTTTGTGCTGTACCCGCTTTCATGCGTGTACTCCCCGTAACAAACTCTGCACCAACAACTACCTCAATTGGATAATCTGCAAATTTGGCTACCTCAGAACCCTTATTACAAACGATACAGCCTGTACTTACTCCTTTTTTTTGAGCTATTTTTAAGCCTTCAAATACATAAGGAGTTGAACCACTTGCAGCTATTCCTATCAAAAAATCATTTTTATTTATTTTATATTCAGAAAGATCTTTCCAAGCTTGTTTATCATCATCTTCTGCAAATTCTACAGCCTTTCTAATGGCCGCATCACCTCCAGCAATAATACCGACAACTCTCCCCTGCTCTACTCCAAATGTAGGAGGACATTCACTTGCATCAACAATTCCCAAACGCCCACTTGTACCAGCACCTATGTAAAACAAACGCCCACCAACTCTCATTTTTTGGTATGCCGCATCTACCATTTTTTTGATTTTAGGTAATGCCTTTTCAATGGCAAAAGGCACTGTTTTATCTTCATTATTAATATTTAATAGAATAGTTTGTGTACTCATTTTCTCCAAATTCATATAATTTGAAGTCGATTCGGTTGTGTTTTTTATTGGTTTTATTGTCATTAACAGATTTTTTTGATAATAGCAAAGGTCGGAACATTAGTTCTTATATTTGCATCGAATTTTAAGTTCAAATATGGCAAATAATAACAACAAATGGCAGCCTTTTATTTACGGGGTTCTCATATCTACAGGCATACTTATAGGAATGTGGCTGAGACCATATGCAAACAATAAAATTCACATTGGCAATAACAACAAATTTGGGGAGCTAATGTCGATAATTAAAGAAGCGTACGTTGACAGTGTTAATGTGCAAGACCTTGAAAACAAAACAATTAATGAACTATTGTCAAACTTAGACCCTCACTCAGCATATATTCCTGCCGAAGACTTACAAAAAGCTAACGAGCCACTCGAAGGTAATTTTGATGGCATTGGCGTTGAGTTTAATATTGTTAATGATACTATAATGGTTGTTTCGGCTATTAATGGAGGCCCATCTCAAGAGCTTGGCATAAAAGCGGGTGATAGAATGATTAATGTAGATACTATAAATGTGGCAAGTGTGAAAATCACTAACGAAAGGGTAATAAAATTGCTAAGAGGCAAACGAGGAACAAAAGTAAATGTAACCATCTATCGCCCCTACGAAAAACAAAAAGTAGATTACACAATTACACGAAATACAATTCCCATATATAGTATAGATGCAGCATTAATGATTGATTCCGAAACTGGTTATATGAAAATTAGTCGATTTGCAGCTACCACCCACGATGAGTTTTTGAAAGCATATTCTGAACTTGAAAATCAAAACATTAAAAATTTAATATTAGACCTAAGAGGAAATCCTGGAGGCTACTTAAATGCAGCAACAGAGTTAGCTGATGAGATTTTGGATGGTAAAAAGCTAATCGTTTATACCCAGGGAAGAACCAAACCGAAACAAGAGTTTTACACAGAAAAAACAGGTGCATTTGAAGAAGGTAAATTAATCGTTTTGATAGATGAAGGATCGGCATCTGCTAGCGAGATATTGTGTGGTGCAGTTCAGGATTGGGACAGAGGATTGGTTATTGGCAGGAGGAGTTTTGGTAAAGGTTTGGTTCAAGAACCATTTGATTTGAGCGATGGTTCTGCCTTGAGATTAACTATTTCAAGATATTACACACCTTCGGGAAGATGCATTCAAAAAGATTATAAAAAATCAGGGTACGATGAATATGAAAACGATATATACGCCCGATTAGAAAATGGCGAACTTGAAGATGCTAGCAAACAAAGAATTTACGACTCAACACCTTATCATACAAAACAAAATAACCGCGTTGTATATGGTGGAGGTGGCATTTACCCTGATGTGTTTGTCCCAATTGACACAAGTTATAATTCAAGGTTTTTAACGGATGTTTTTGCTAATGGTATGCTAAACAAATACGCTTATAATTATTTAGACAAAAATCGTCATTCAATAATGGCTATTACCGACTTAGAAGTTTATACTCAATCTTATCAAATATCTGATTTAGCATTTAATCAATTTATAGAAAATTGCAAATTGCAAGGTATAAATACAAGCAATATCTCAGATATTAATCGTTCAAAATCTTTTATAAAGTTGCAATTAAAAGCTTTGATTGCTCGTCAAATTTGGCACGAAAAAGGCTATTACAATGTAGTAACAAAACAAGACAAAGGAGTGTTAAAAGCCATAACTGTACTGAGTAATTACAGTGTTTTGTTGAATAATAAATAAACTTATATCAAATAAGTGACCTTTTTAATTCCTGTATAAAGCGATTTCTTTCTATCTCTTCAGCTCCCATACTTATCAAATGAGGATTGCTTACTTGGCAGTCAATAATTTCATATCCTTCTTCTTCCAAAAAGCTACACAAAAAAACAAGACCAGCTTTTGATGCATTTTTACAAAGGCTAAACATGCTTTCACCAAAAAAGGCTTTGCCAATTGCCAAGCCATATAAACCCCCAACTAACTCATTATTTTGCCAAACCTCAATTGAATGAGCATATCCTTCTTTGTGAAGTCGAGTGTATGCTTCAATCATATCATCACCAAGCCAAGTGCCACTATTTTCTCTACCTTTTTTGCAATTCTTAATAACTTCTTCAAAGCAGTTGTTTGTGGTAAAATCGAAAGTATGTCGTTGCAAAACCTGTTTCATTGTTTTTGAAACATGTACTTTACTTGGATATAAAACACATCGTGGATTTGGGCTATACCACAAAATGGGTTCATCTTCACTGTACCAAGGGAAAATACCACTTGTATAGGCATTCAATATCATGGGTGTACTAAGGTTTCCACCAATTGCAATTAGGCCATTTGGGTCGGCATATTCTAGCGAAGGAAAATCGTTTTCAAGTAAATAATACATCGTTCAAAATTAGAATATAAATAACTATTACTCCCAAATTTCATATAACAAAAAAGGGAGCTGGCGGCTCCCTTATTTTGTGTAATCAATCAAATCCTAAACAGGATATTTATAGCAACAACTAAACCAATGTTTAATTATTGTTTGTGTTCAGGTCTAAATTTAAAGCATTGGCAGGTTCATCTGCTGCTACATTCGACATTAAGTCTGTAAGACTAGGGGCAGATGTTGCTGTTTTTTCTTTTTCATCACTTTTTTTGCCATTACTTACTGGTTTAGGTTTTGAGAATTCTCCCATACCATACATATCTAATTTGTTTTCACGAACAAACATACCTAGCGCTATTGCCATTTTTATAGAATCAATACCCAATTCTACCTCCCACTCATCGTTGCTTATTGTACGTGGACTCACTTTAAATTCAACTTTTTGTTCTAGGCAATAGTCAAATATAGTTTGGATATTTTTGCGTTTAGCTAAAATTACTGGTTTCTCGTCTGTTTTACTCATAAAAAATATTGTTATTTTGGGCTGTAAAATTAGCCTTTTAAAATTAGGCAATGTTTTCTAATTCTTAACAAATTTGTTTTAAAAATAGGTGAGAAATCAACAAAAAAAATTAAAGTGTGGGTAAGCTGTGAATAAGCGAGGCTTTATCAACAGCCTTTTTAGCGGATTAAAGTCAAATTTCCGTTAATGGAATTGTTTGTGCCTTCATAACCAGTGTAAAATATGATATAATGGTACACATCTATTGGAGCTGGTGCTCCGTTTACATTTCCATCCCAGTAGGCTTTTTTATCATTTGTTTCATAAATCAACTGACCCCATCTATTGAATATTTTGATATTCATATCTTTAGTATAAACTGCTGTCCATTTAAAACTATCGTTAACATTATCGCCATTGGCCGAAAAGGCTGAAGGGGCGTATACAATAGGAGAAAGACGCAATTGTATGTCGTTCGATCGACTTTCATATCCAATACTAATTGCAGTAGAAGCATTTGCTACATTTTCTTTGGCATTAATAAAATAAGAAAACATTCCTTCTTCAATGTTTAGTTTGCTATCTGCATATTCAGTTTTAATGGTATCAATTGTTGCAATTTTTTGATAGGCTGTAACAGGATCGTTTCTCCAAATGTCGTAACTACCTACACCTGTTTCCCATGTTTTATATGGGTTCCACCAAATAGTATTGATAAAGTTTTCGCTATATCCTTTAAGCAAAATACTACATGACTTTTGTCCGTATGGGCTATAATTGTCACAAGTATCTCGCATTATTACGTAGTAACAATACGAGCTGTCATCTACCATGACCGCATAATCATGGTATGTTGTGTCATAAGGCCACTCGTAAGTTTTTATTAGATTATACGTCTTATTTGTTGAGGATTTGTACAAATAATATTTAGCAAAATCTCTTTCGCTTGTTTGGGGCCAAGTTATCTTAATGCTTTTTTCATCAGGGGTTACTGTAACATAATTAATTTTTTGAACCGCTGGCGATGCAACTAATTGTTCAAAAGTACTTAGCGTATCAGACACAGGCCCTTCTATCCCACAAATATTAACAGCCCTCATCATATAAGTGTAATTTGTGGTTTTATTGTTGGGTGTGTTGTTGTCAGAATAGTTTCTTGCTTTTTTATCACTTATCGAATCAATCAAAACCCAGTTTTTATAATCTACTCCCCTATAAAGATTATTTTGTTTAAAATAGGGATTGTTTCCTGTGCTGTCTCCCCAATAAACGGTTGTTTTATTATCTGCCAAAGTCAAACAAAGTATATCTGTTGGATTAATAATAGGAGCATCCATAATATTTACATACACATTCTTTTTGGTGCTGCGTGGACTAGGGCAGCCATTATCTTTAAGGCTAAGATAAAAGGGTACTCTTCCAATACCTTGTAAACTGCAATCAGTTTTCCAACAGAATTTTTTATTAATTGATAATAATCCACCTGAAATAGTATCAATACTTGGATAACTAGTAATGGTATCGTTAGTAAATATTGGTGAATTTACTTTTAAATAAATTGAATCCTTTGTGTCATTACTTTTTATTCTAAAACAAAGCTCCTTAGGTATTTGAATGTCAAAGTAAGCAACATCTTGATTGGTTGTTGAAGTATCATTTAAAGTGATAACACTTGGTGGAAGATTAGGGCAATTGCCAACATTAAACTGTAGCTCAAGCCTCACTTCACCTATTTTTTTACCAAATCTATATTCTTCAACCCTTATTGAAGCTATAAAAAGTCCAATAACATTTGGTGTAACAGAAATTTCACCCGTAAAGGGGTCGATAGATAAAGAGGGAGAACCTAGAATGGCATTATTAGCAGAATATCCGCTAGCCCATTGTATGGGCTTGTATAGACCTGGAGATGGGTTACCCCCATTGTTATTTGTTTTCGAATTTAAATTGCCATTTAAAGGGTCAACCAATGAATACCTTAATTGGTCATTGTCATCATCTTTGTAGTTGAGATTGTAAACAAAATCACCTTCTGCACAAAGCAAAGTGTTTGGGTTGTTGGTAAAGTAGGGTGACGAATTAGTGATAAAAGCTACAGGAGGAAACTCCATATAAAATACCATGGCAGCACCACCTGGGTTCACAATATTATTAATAACCCCATTGCGGCAACATCTTTCCCAACTGATATAATAGCCTGCCGTATTGTTATATATTTTAGGATCTAGTACAATTGTTTTTTTAAAAACAAATAACTCAGTACAACCAGGAACCGTTTTGGCACAACTATCTGTGGCAAATGCCAAAATATTTTTGCTAATAAACGAAAGTTGAACTTGCGTTTTTTTAATGTTTGTGGCCTTATCAAAAATACCAACTAGCATATCACCTTGGTCTGAATTGAATGCTTGAGGGTCGCCATTTAAACAATCGCCTAGGTAGTTCATGGTTAACTCATACGAGCTGCCAACGGTATGTTTCAAAGCAAATCCACCCCCAACTATATGAGTAGAATATGCCCGAAAGGCCATCATAATAACCAAAAATACAACTAAATTTCTTTTCAAACAGATTCAAAAATAAAGATAAGAATGGCAAAAGCTAATTAAAATGGATTGTAAAAATATTTTAACAAAATACATGATAAAACATACATTTTTATTTATCGTTTGAAACTTTAATTTGGCTGCAAATTTTAAAACCATTAAAAATGAACTTTCCTGAAAATTTACTTTACACCAAAGACCATGAGTGGATTCGCGTAGAAGGCGATGTTTGCTACATTGGCATTACTGATTTTGCTCAAAAAGAATTGGGTGATATTGTTTATGTAGATATTGCTACCAAAGGCAAAACGGTGAACCAACACGATGTGTTTGGCACTGTTGAAGCGGTAAAAACTGTTTCTGATTTGTTTATGCCTCTTACAGGTGAAGTGCTTGAAATTAACCCAGCTTTAGACGCAGCTCCCGAAAATGTAAACAACGATGCCTATGGCGAAGGTTGGATGATAAAATGTACCATTGCCAATAAAGACGAGTTATCGACATTGATTAGTGCAGCCGATTATAAAGGATTGGTTCACTAATATTCTTAAAAAACTAATTTGTATTAAAAGAGCATTGGTAAACCCAATGCTCTTTTAATTTTTGCTCACTTATCAGGTATTATTTTCATTGGACCGTATAGCACAATAGCCCCTATGTTTGTATGTTTTTAACCAACAACATTTAACCCCTAGCGCATAAAAAACCAAATACCAAACCCAATTAATAATATATACAGCTTACGAAAACCATGAAAACAAAACTACTGTACATTAGCATTTTTAGTTTGCTTTTTATTTTACAAGCGTGCAAGCCAAATAACCCTTGCGAGGGAATAGACCCAAGCGATAAAGTTTATACTTACAATATACCCGACAGCAATAAAGCAAAAATTCCCTACACAGGAACCGAAACATTGGTATTTATTAGCAACACCGGTGATACAGCTACACTTGTAGGACAAGGCAAAGACGAATATTATGTTAATATAAAAAATCTTAGAAATGGAGGTGGAGATTGTCCGTTATATAGTATAAGAAATTATGATAATATAAATCTAAGTTTTAAAAATGATAGCCAAATAAAATTTACTTGAATATATTACTTGAATAATGAAATTGAAAGTCCTTCACTAACCAATATTTCATTTTACATAAATAACATAGATATAGCAAATAGTTCGAGTGAATATATAGATTATATGGCAGAAAAACCTACTGATTCAATCCTTTATATACATAGGTATTATAGTGGCATATATATGGATGACTCAAAAACTGCTTTATTTAATAAACAATTAGGAATTATAAAATTCAAAGACTTGGAGAATAAAATCTGGACGTTAAATACTAAAAAATAAATATATTAATAACTAGCCTCCTGCATGTATGAGCGTCCGCTCGTTCCATCTGCAAGATTATCGTAGAGGCTAGATGTTGTCGGAATGCCAACATTGTTTTAATTTTCATATTGAGTCAATTTCACTCTAGTTAGAGTGGTTTTCACTCTATTTTAAGTAGATTTCACTCTAAGTAAATATCTATCAAATTCACAGCCATTGTGCTAAGTTAAACTACAATTACCCTACAATTTAACCACCTAAAACAGAGCAAATTTTGTGCTTTTAGCAATTTGATTTAGCTTCGCAGCTCTATTTTATGCAAATACAAATATTAAAATCAAAAATCCACCGTGCTGTAGTTACCCAAACTGAGTTACATTATGTGGGCAGTATTACCATTGACGAGGATTTGATGGATGCAGCAAACCTTATAGAAAACGAAAAAGTGCAGGTGGTGAACGTAAACAATGGTGAGCGTTTAGAAACGTATGTAATTACTGGGGCTCGTGGCTCGGGTGTTGTGTGCTTAAATGGCCCTGCAGCCCGCAAAGCGGCTGTTGGCGACCCTGTCATCGTAATATCTTATGGAATCGTGGAAATTGCTAAAGCCAAAACCTACAAACCCATCGAAATATATCCTGACAATAACAATAAACTAGCCTAGTGAACACTAAGCTTAAATCCATTATCCAATATACCATCATTGCTGCCGTTGGCGCATTTTTTCTGTATTTTGCTTTCAAAGGACAAGATTGGAACGAACTTTTCGAAAAAATAGCCCATGCTAATTTTATGTGGCTTGGCTTAGGCATGGCAGTTTCTCTGTTTAGTCATTATTTAAGAGCCTATCGTGCAGTGCTTTTATACGAACCGCTAGGCTATAAAGTATCGGCTTTGCATAGTTTTTATGCTGTCATTATTGGCTATATGATGAATTATTTTATTCCTAGAGGTGGTGAAGTATCAAGGTGTGCGGCCCTTTACAAAACCGACAATATACCCGTTGATAAATCGCTTGGTACGGTAGTAACTGAGCGTATTGTTGATTTATTCTTTATGTTGGCTTTGTTGGGAATTATTTTCCTCATTCAGTTTGATTTACTGTGCAATTTCATTCAAGAATATCTGCAAAAAAATCAAGGTGTAGAAAACTCTGGACTTCCTATTAAGTGGATTTTGCTTGGTGGATTTCTGCTAATTGCATTGCTTTTATTTGCCTTTAGAAATAAAATCATGCAACACCCATTGGTTCAAAAAGTTTTTCATTTCCTAAAGGGTTTCAGCGATGGTTTGCTAAGCATTAAACAGGTAAAAAGTCCCGTATTGTTCATACTCCTAAGTGTGGGCATTTGGTCATGCTATGTGTTGATGATGTATTTCTGTTTGTTTGCCATGGATGCCACCAAAGAATTAAGCTTTACTGCTTGTTTAACCGTTTTTGCCATAGGCACCATTGGTGTAGCGCTTCCAGCACCAGGCGCAGGAGCAGGTTCGTACCACTTTTTTGTTGCCCAAGCATTACTTATTTTTGGAGTAGCTTTTAATGATGGTACTGCTTATGCCACTATGGTGCATGGGGTACAAATGCTGATGTTATTACTTTTGGGCGGTATTATTTCAGTGTTGGTATTGAACAAGCAAAAAGCCAAGGATAAATAATTTAAAAATCGTTTTCTTATGAATAAAGATTTAGTCGTTTCAGAAACAATTGAAATACAAGCTTCTGTTTCTCAAGTGTGGGAATCGCTTACCAATCCTGCAATAATTAAAGAATATCTTTTTGGAACCAATACCATAACAGATTGGAAAGTGGGCAGTGATGTTAGTTTTCAAGGTGAATTTGATGGGCATTCATATCATGATAAGGGTGTGGTTTTAGAAAATGATTTGCACAAAATTTTAAGCTATAGTTATTGGAGTGGATTTTCAGGATTAGAAGACCTGCCTGAAAATTATGCGATTGTAAAATATACTTTAAATTCAAAAAGCTCAGAAACTACTACTTTCACATGGACACAAACAGGCTACCCAAGCCCTGAAGCACATCAACATTCTCAATCAGGAATGAAAGAGTTTTTAAAGCAAATGAAGTCTGTAGTTGAAAGTCATAAATAGAAAGTCATAAGTCAAGAAGTTGATGTTATTTTGCAGTTTATACTCTAATTCAACATTTAAAATTTATAATTTCGAATAGCCGTGTCGCATCACCAAAATATAATAAATAAAATACACACTTGGAAAAGCCTTGCCGAGCAGGTAAAAAAATGGCATGAAGCAGGTGAAAAAGTTGTGTTCAGCAATGGCTGTTTTGATTTAATTCACCGTGGGCATATCGACTATTTAGCTAAAGCTGCGGATATGGGTACAAAGCTCGTTTTGGGTTTAAATAACGATGCCTCAGTAAGCAAACTCAAAGGCCCTCACCGCCCAATTCAAGATGAACAATCAAGACAATTTATTTTGAGTGCACTGGCTTTTGTAGATGCAGTTACTTTGTTTGATGAAGAAACCCCTTACGAATTAATCAAATTGATTCAACCAGATGTATTGGTAAAAGGCAGTGATTATAAGCCTGAAAACATTGTTGGGTATGATGTGGTAATAACTAAAGGTGGTGAGGTGAAAACCATTGATTATATTGAAGGCTACTCTACAAGTGGTATTGAGAAAAAAATCAAAAGAGCATAAAATTAAACATCGTTCAGTATCTGTGAACATATTTCAACATCTTAAAGATAATTCATCATGAATAACAATCTTCTCATAAAAAATATTAAACAACTTGCTGGCATTGACGAAAGTGATCGATTGCTTCGCAAGGGTGCTGAAATGGCGGAATTAGCAAGTATTAAAAATGCATTTATTTATTGCAAAGATGGTTTGATTGAAGCCTATGGGAAGATGGAGGAAATTGCCAAATATGAATTCGAAACAAAGAATTTAATTGAAATTGATGCCACTCATAAAACAGTGCTACCCTCATTTGTTGACTCTCATACTCACTTGGTATTTGCTGCTACACGTGAAGAAGAATTTGTGATGCGAATAAAAGGCAAAAGCTATGAAGAAATAGCCGCTGCAGGTGGTGGCATTTTGAATTCTGCCAAGAAATTGCAAGCCATGAGCGAAGACGAACTCTTTGATGCCGCTTTAGCTCGATTAAATGAAGTGATTTCTTACGGTACAGGTGCCATTGAGATTAAAAGTGGATATGGCCTCACAGTGAAAGATGAAATCAAGATGCTTCGAGTGATTAAGAGATTAAAAGAGGTCTCTCCTATTACAATAAAAGCTACTTTCCTTGGGGCACATGCCTTTCCAATGGAATACAAACAAGATCACCAAGCTTATATTAAACTCATAGTTGATGAAATGCTTCCACAGATTGCGGCTGAAAACTTAGCTGATTATTGCGATGTGTTTTGTGACCAAGGATTTTATAGCCCCGAAGAAACCAGTCAAGTGCTCGAAGCAGCTGCAAAATATGGACTTAAAGCCAAAATACATGGAAACGAATTGGGCTATACAGGTGGGATTCAAACAGCAGTAAAACACAAAGCCTTAAGTGTAGACCATCTTGAATATACTGGTGAGGCAGAAATTGATTGTTTGAAAAACAGCCAAACCATGCCAGTTGCTTTACCAAATTGCAGTTTCTTTTTAGGCATTCCTTATGCCCCATTCCGCAAAATGATTGACGCAGGTTTGCCTGTTTGTTTAGCCAGTGACTTCAACCCAGGAAGTTCTCCAAATGGACGTATGGGCTTTGTGGTAAGTTTGTCCTGCACACAGATGAAGCTTACACCCGAGGAAGCAATCAACGCATCTACTATTAATGGGGCTTATGCATTGGAATTGAGCCATTCTCATGGCAGCATAAGCAAAGGCAAAATTGCCAATTTAATTATTACCAAACCCATTCCGAGCTTAGCCTTTATCCCTTATAATTTTGGAAGTGATGTAATTGAAAATGTTGTGGTGAATGGAAATCTGATGTAAGTCGCATTAAAATAAGCAAAAATTCACTTACTTTTGCTCCATGATGAAAGATACAATGGACCTTACCAAATCTGATTACTTTATTGATTTAGAGCATACATACGGAGCACATAATTACCATCCCATTCCAGTAGTGCTTGAGCGCGCTGAAGGAATTTTTATGTGGGATGTTGAAGGCAAAAAGTATTACGATTTCCTTTCAGCATATAGTGCCGTTAACCAAGGGCATTGTCACCCGCGCATAGTTAATGCAATGATTCAGCAAGTGCAAAAATTAGCTTTGACCAGCCGTGCTTTTCATAATAACTTGCTTGGCGAATACGAAAAATTTATCACCCAATATTTTGGTTACGACAAAGTATTACCTATGAACACAGGAGTTGAAGGTGGTGAAACCGCTATAAAACTTGCCAGACGTTGGGGCTATACCATAAAAGGCATTGCCGAAAATAAAGCTGAAATAATATTTGTTGAGGGTAATTTTTGGGGAAGAACTATGGCTGCCATTAGCTCGAGCAATGACCCAAGTAGTTATGCTGGTTTTGGACCTTTTATGCCAGGATTTTCATTAATCCCATACAATGATTT
Source organism: uncultured Bacteroidota bacterium (assembly GCA_903907885.1). Lineage (GTDB taxonomy): Bacteria > Bacteroidota > Bacteroidia > UKL13-3 > UKL13-3 > RGVD01. The sequence goes on along the minus strand of CAIVPY010000266.1, from coordinate 3,560 downwards.
AGAAGCTTTAGAAAACAAATTCAAATCCAATCCAAACATTGCCGCTTTTATGTTTGAGCCTATTCAGGGCGAAGCGGGTGTGGTAGTTCCACATGAAGGCTATTTGCAAGGCGTTCGCGATTTATGTGCCAAATACAATGTATTAATGATTGCAGATGAGGTTCAGACTGGACTTTGTCGCACAGGTAAAATGTTGGCTTGCGACCATGAAAATGTAAAACCAGATTTATTGGTTTTAGGCAAAGCACTTTCGGGAGGCTTAATGCCCGTGAGTTGCGTTTTGGGTAATGACGAAGTTATGTTGGGAATAAAACCAGGTGAGCATGGTAGCACTTACGGAGGAAACCCTGTGGCTTGTGCAGTTGCTATGGAAGCTTTAAAGGTTTTAAAGGACGAAAAATTAGCAGAAAATGCTAAAGCCATGGGTGAAATTTTCCGTGATCGTATGAATAATTTGATGAGCAAGTCTAGCTTAATAACCACTGTTAGAGGAAGAGGTTTGCTAAATGCCATTGTAATAAAACCATTTGGTGATCATAAAACCGCATACGATGTTTGCTTACAACTTAAAGATAATGGATTATTGGCCAAACAAACACATGGCGATATTATACGATTTGCACCTCCATTGGTAATTAACGAAGACCAAATACACGAAGCCTGCGATATTATTGAAAAAGTGCTATTAGGATTGGAGAAATAAGGTTGAGTTTTTGAATTACGTTTTTCAAGAAATTAATTTGTTTCAATTATTGGCTTGATGAAATAGATTTTTATCTTCACAAATCCATTTAATTATTTGTGGTTTTAATAAATTGATTTATATTCACAACTGAATTACAACTAAGATTATGCCCACCCAGTTTATAAAAAAAATGAATAAAACCGAATCTGGTTTTCATTTACTCATGTCATTGTCAATGGCTGACGGAAGCCTTCACAAATCAGAAGCCTCTGTGCTAATAAATTTTTTGAATAAAAACTTTAAGGACAATATTGATTTGATTAAGGAGCAGGCATTCTTTAAAGCCTATCCACTTGAAGGACTTTTTGAACATTTTATTGAAGTGGCAGAACAATTTTACATTATTAGCTCACCCGAAGATCGAAATAAGTTAATTACTTTTGCTATGAAGTTGGTGATGGCCGACTCAAAAATGGAGTCTGATGAAAACAAATACATCAACGCATTATACGATGCGTGGGGATTAGAATAAAAAATAGTTTAACCAAAATATACCATGAAATCTTCATGTAAAATGTTAATTGTTTTGGCCTTTATTTTTGCCTTTACCAAGGTGTCGTCTCAAACTGAAGAACCCACACCCATATCTCCTAAACAAGAAGTTCACAGCAGATTCAACAGAACGGAATTAAACCAAATTATACCTACTACCGATGGATACACCTTTAACAAAAGGCAATTAATAAATCTCCCCACTCGAAATGTAAACCGTATTGCAAATTTGGTTGGAGGTGTTCAATCGTATGCAAACGAAACTCCACGCATTAGAGGAGCAGAACCATATGGAACTGCCTATTTTGTTGATGGCATGAGGGTTTACGGAGCACTTCCTACATCAAGATATTAGTCAACTTTTGTTACTAGCTATTTTTGTGTATTTTAGTCCGCTAAATCACACTTGTGTATGCGAATAAAACACTTACTCACTTGCTTATTAATCTATAGTTCAATATATTCTTTTGCTCAAAACGAAGAACCTAAAAAAGAAGATAAAGGAGAACTTTCGGGTAATTTCCAAACCACTAATCAGTTTTATGTAAAAGATGATAAAATTGGTGCCAGCACTACTCAGTATTTACACGAATTGTCTTCGGCCGATGCTTGGTTGTTTTTAAACTATAAATACAGTGGCTATAATTTCAACTTACGTTACGATTTGTTTAATAACTCACCCTTATTGAATCCACAAGAAGCCTATACGGCAAGTGGTTTAGGTTTTTGGAATATCAGCAAAAACATTAACAAGTTGAATGTAACCATTGGTTCTTTTTACGACCAATTTGGCACTGGAACTATTTTCCGTTCGTTTGAAGATAGAAACCTAGGAGTTGATTATGCCATACAAGGTGCAAGAGTTATATGGACGCCTAATAATGATACCAAAATCAAGGCTTTCACAGGAAGACAGAAATACCGTTTTGATGTGAGGCCCGAAATTATAAAAGGTGTAAATGCCGAAAGACATTTTCAGGTAAACGAAAACATAGGATTGGATGTAGGTGCTTCTGCTGTTAACAGAACCATAGACCCTACAACCATGGCTAATATTGCGGCTGCCATTAACAATTATGATTCTATTTCATATAGATTTTACCCTACCTATAATGTATATGCATTCAATGCTTACAACACTTTAAGCTATAAGCGTTTTAGCTTATACACTGAATATTGCTACAAAACTCCAGAAGCCATTCTTAATTCGCAGTTAGATAGAATGCAGCTATTAAGTGGCAGGGTGTATTATGCCAGTTTATCATACTCAACCAAAGGTTTTGGTATCAATACCCAATTCAAAAAAATAGAATCTTTTTCTTTCCGTACCTCTCCTTTAGAAATACAAAATCTTGGACTCATAACTTATTTGCCAAGTATCACACGTCAGAATACTTACAGATTATTGGCTCGCTACAATGCCGTTGCGCAAGAGCTAGGCGAAAATGCAGCACAAGCAGAAATAACTTACAAACCACAAACAGCTTATTTCAAAAAACACATGACCACTTTGAATATGAATATATCAGTGGTTACGGGCCCTCGTTCGTTTAATTTTGATGGCAATGCACTTAATCTATCCGATTTTAAAGCCGACACCAGTCGTTATTTTCGTGAATACTATTTTGATATATCACACAAGTTTAATAAGAAATTTAAAATGCTTGTGGGTTACCAAAACATAAACTATAACCAGCGTTTGTTTGAAAACAAAGCACAAGGCACACCTTATGTATTGGCTCAATGTGTTTTTGGAGAAGCAACCTATAAGGTAACTCCAACTAAATCGGTAAGGATGGAGGCGCAATATCTAGACACCAAACAAGACATGGGAAGTTTTGTGAATGCTTTGGTAGAGTTTAACGTAGCTCCGCATTATTCGTTTAGTGCAGGCGATATGCTTAACATTAGCAAAGGCTATATCAATGCCGAAAACTTTGAGCAGGTGCATTATTGGAATGTGTTTGGAGCTTACACATTTGGCCCAACTCGTTTTACAGCTGGCTTTATTAAACAAGTAGCAGGTGTAAATTGCACGGGTGGTGTGTGCAGGGTAGAGCCTGCATTTAGTGGTGCTAAGGTAACATTAACAACTAATTTTTAACTAAAAAGAATTTATGAAAAACAAAATTTATACTGTTGTACTTCCTATATTTTCATTTTTAATAATGGGTTGCACTGAAACCCCACCCAATATAGTTTTCACACCATCAAATGCTGTGCTTGATACTACATATATAACGAGTTTTATACCGCCTGCAGAAACAAAAAATATTTTAATTGAGGATTTTACTGGTGTTTCTTGTGCAAATTGCCCTCGTGC
>CAIVPY010000265.1 GCA_903907885.1 uncultured Bacteroidota bacterium | reverse complement strand
TTTTTCCAAAAAATGTTTTAAAAACCAATGGAACTAACAATGCTCCAAATACAAGGTTAAACATTGTTTTAGAATACCAAGTTCCCATTTCAATTACACTCGACATGAGAAGAGAACTGGCTATACCTGGAATAGCTGTTGCCAACACTTCTTTGATGTGAAAATTACCTAGTCGATATTGTTTATAACTGATGGTTCCTCCTGTAAATATGATTGCAAACAGAGAGTTGGCAAGTACTGCTTTTACTAATACATCATCAGTATAACCCAAAGCCAGAAAAAAATGGGTTAAAATAGGTACAAAAATAACCCCTCCACCCACACCTATTAGGCCGCTCATAAATCCACCAATAGCACCAGCTACTACTAACATAAAATAATCAACCCACTGCAACATAATTTACAATTCTGGTTTGCAATATATTTAAAAACAAAGCTAACCCACTCCAAATCGTACCAATTTGTAATCATTGATAAATAAATTTTTGCATTTGCTTTCAAAAATTACATTTGCACCTTCAATAGAAGAAATAAATAGCTGTGAGCGAACATCATAATAGCCAAAGCAAACTTACTGCCGCAGGCCTCTTAGTTACACTTGGAATCATATATGGCGATATCGGTACGTCTCCATTGTATGTATTAAATGAGATTGTTGGGACTAGACCAATAAGTAAAGAGCTTATATTAGGTGGTTTATCATGTATTTTTTGGACTCTTACTCTTCAGACCACAGTTAAATATGTATTACTAACTCTTAATGCTGACAACAATGGTGAGGGTGGAATTTTTTCATTGTATGCGCTAGTTAGAAGACGAAGACCGTATTTGATTTTTCCAGCTATAATTGGTGGTTGTGCCTTATTGGCCGATGGTATTATTACACCCCCCATCTCGGTTTCGTCAGCTGTTGAAGGGTTAAGAATTATTCAACCAGATATACCTACAATTCCTATTGTGATTACCATCATTACAGTTTTGTTTTTCATACAAAGGGTGGGAAGTTCTTTAGTGGGCAGGGCGTTTGGCCCAATCATGTTTATTTGGTTTGGTATGTTAGCCATATTAGGACTTTCTCATATTGGTTGTCATTTTGATGTTTTAAATTCTTTAAATCCCTACTATGCTTATAATCTACTTGCCAATTATCCAAAAGGCTTTTGGCTATTAGGAGCTGTTTTTTTATGTACCACAGGAGCTGAAGCACTTTATTCCGACTTAGGACATTGTGGTAAAAATAATATTAGAGTAAGTTGGATTTATGTAAAGATTGCTTTGGTACTTAATTACTTAGGACAAGGGGCTAATCTACTTAACTATGAAGGCAAAACATTACAGGAAACTGGTATTAATTCTTTTTACCACATTATGCCATCTTGGTTTTTGCCTACCGGAATTGTGATAGCAACACTTGCAGCAATCATTGCAAGTCAAGCATTAATTAGTGGTTCGTTTACTTTAATATCAGAAGCTATTAGGTTAAATGTGTGGCCAAAAGTATCTATAAAATATCCAAGTAACATGAAGGGGCAACTTTATGTGCCAAGTGCTAATTGGCTACTTTGGGCTGGTTGTATAGGAGTTGTATTATACTTTAAAGAATCTGCAAACATGGGCGCAGCTTATGGCTTAGCCATTACAATAGCTATGTTGATGACTACGTTTCTTCTCTCGAATTACTTACGAACAAAGAAGGTAGCAAAAATAATTGTATTGAGTATTTTGCTTGTATATGGAGCTATTGAAATTTCTTTTTTGGTGGCTAACCTACTTAAATTTCAGCATGGTGGTTGGGTAAGCTTACTTATTAGCTGCATCTTTATTTTTGTAATGTGGATATGGTATAAGGGACGTAAAATTAAAAATAGACTTACCGAATTTGTGCCTCTTAAAAATTACATACCACTACTAAAAGAACTTAGTAACGATAAATCTATATCAAAATACTCAACACATTTAATATACCTTACCAGTGCGGATACACTGCTTGAGATTGAATCAAAAGTGATGTATTCAATTTTGCAAAAAAGGCCTAAGAAAGCAGATATCTATTGGTTTGTGCATGTGCATGTGGATGACCAACCATACAAAATGGAATATAAAGTGGACCATATTGCTGACAACGATATTATTAAGGTTGAGTTTAAGCTTGGTTTTAGGGTTGAGCAGAAGGTGAATTTCTATTTCAGGAAAGTGGTTGAAGAATTGGTTAGAAATGGAGAGGTGGATGTGACTTCACGCTACACTTCACTTCGTGAGCAAAACATTACGGGTGATTTCCGATTTGTAGTCTTAAAACGCCATCTATCACACGAAAACGAATTGTCGGGTTACGAGCGTTGGATTATGAATATGTACTTTAAGTTGGATAGGCTGAGTCTTTCAGAAGAAAGAGCTTTTGGTCTAGATACCAGCTCTGTAACGGTTGAGACTGTTCCATTGCTTATCACACCTGTAAAAGAATTTAAGTTAAAAAGGGTTTATAAGTAATCTAAAACCCAAAGTAGTATGTTATAATTTAACGTATTCTAAGTTCGAAACATGTATTGTAATTCAGAAACTTCTAGCACTAATTGCTACCAAACTCATGACCCATCTTGTCTCTTTTGGTATCCAAGTATTTCTTGTTGTGAGGATTGGCTTTAACTTCTAAAGTTACATTTTCAACTATCTCAAGTCCGTAACCAATTAAGCCAGCACGCTTAGTAGGATTGTTGGTCATCAATCGCATTTTGGTTATGCCAATATCACGCAATATCTGTGCACCCACACCATAATCGCGCTCATCCATTTTAAAGCCTAGTTTAATATTGGCTTCAACCGTATCGAATCCTTGTTCTTGTAGTTTGTATGCTTTCAACTTGTTTACAAGCCCAATTCCTCTACCTTCTTGATTTATATATAATACTACTCCTTTGCCTTCTTTCTCAATCATCTCCATGGCTTTTTTTAATTGATCGCCACAGTCGCAACGCATGCTGTGGAAAATGTCACCTGTAACGCAACTGCTATGCACACGCACCAACACGGGTTCCGATTCTTTCCACTCCCCTTTTTGTAACACCACATGTTCTTCACCCGTATCAATTTGGCGATATGCCGAAAGAATGAAATGTCCATATTCCGTTGGCATGTCCACCGAAATAACACGTTGAATTAAACTTTCTTTTTGCAGTCTGTATGAAATCAAATCCTTGATGGTTATTAATTTCATGTGGTGCTTTTCGGCCACTTCCATCAATTGTGGTAAGCGAGCCATTGAGCCATCTTCGTTCAATATTTCTACTATACAACCTGCTGGTTCAAATCCTGCCAAGCGGGCCAAATCGATTGCCGCTTCGGTGTGTCCTGCTCTTCGCAGCACGCCTTCGGGCTTAGCTTTTAAGGGGAAAATATGTCCAGGCTTTCCTAATTCTTCTGGTCGGGTAGCTTGGTCGATTAAGGCTTGAACAGTTTTAGCTCTATCTTGAGCTGATATGCCTGTGGTGCATCCTTTGCCCAACAAATCAACCGAAACAGTAAATGGTGTTTCGTGCAAGGTTGTATTATCGCTCACCATCAACTCCAGTTTCAATTCTTCGCAACGACTTTCGATTAATGGAGCACAAATTAAACCCCTACCTTCTTTTGCCATAAAGTTAATCACCTCGGGAGTTACATTGCGAGCAGCTGTAACAAAATCTCCTTCATTTTCACGGTCTTCATCATCAACTACTATCACCATTTTTCCGTTTTTTATATCTTCAATGGCTTCTTCTATTGTATTAAATCTCATTCTTTGGTATTTTTTGATTTTATAATCAGGCTCGAAATTAGGATTTAGCATCCATTAAACATTATGATAAAAATCTAATGTTTGAATAGTAATGAGCTTATTGTCGTATTTGTGTTTGGCTAATTCGAATGCATTAGCTCCCATTTCAATTACTTTTTGTGGATTGTTTATCAGAAGGCTAATGGCTTGGATAAAAGAATTTGCATCATTAACAATCATAAGGTGTTTGTTATTTTCTGCCTCAATGCCCTGAACGCCAAGGGGAGTTGTAACAATGCACTTTGCTAGAGCCATGCCCTCAAGAATTTTCACACGGATGCCGCTACCCGAAAACAAAGGAACTATTTGAATGGCTTTGGATTGCATAAATGCAATGGCATCTTCTACCTCGCCTAATACAATAATATTGCCTCCATGGTATTTCTTAAAATAGTCGGGCATATTTCGACCAGCTATATAAAATTTCAACTCTGGAAATTGAATCGTAAGTTTTTGCCAAACATTTTCGATAAACCAAACAACAGCTTCTTGGTTTGGCATCCAATCCATGCTGCCAATATGGAAAAGGCTTGGCATTTTAAGATGTGTATGGCCGGGCTTTAAACGCTGCATGTCAATACCCACAGGTGCTACATGAATGGGTTTTGAGCAACCCAAAGACTTAAATACTTCTGCATCTTGTTTGGTTACGCAAGTGATGCCATCAAATTTATTCAGTTGGGCTATTTCAAAAGTCTTTAGACGTTTAGAAAGTACTCGTAAGTACCATTTTTTAATTGAATTTTTTTCAATCTCAGCTAAGCTTTGCCAAATTTCGTACTCAACATTATATTGTCGCAAAATACATTTAGCAGAACTATGTTTTCTAACCACATCTATGTATGGTGTTACAAATACGCTTTCAAAAACGATTACATCAAACTTCTTTTCAGAACATAGTTTTACCAATAGGTATTCAAAATCTTGACTGATAAATCTAACCACATGGTAGGATTCGTTTGAAAAAAGCAAATTCTTGAGAGCATCAAAAGGTTCAATTCTGTTATCAATATATGAAAGGTGAATATCGGCCAATTGCCTTACCTCAGGCGGTAATTTTTCTAACTCAACAAAGTGTTTCGAGGTGTTTAAAACAGCCATGGTCAAATCTACACCCGCATCGTAATAACCTTTTGAGAAATTGAAATATCCCAACGCTCCTCCATCTTTCAAGGGCCATGGAAAACGATTTATGATTTGTAGAATTTTCATTCTTTGTGTTAAGCGTTTTTTATTCTAAAAATACGTTTAAACAAATTAACCCAAGCGGACTTATCTAAAAGCTGCGAATCGTTTGATGCTTGAAAAGTTAAAAATAATCCTAAAGGAAAAAGTACAGCAATTGGCAACCACATGCCATCCAAAGGAGTCCAGGCAAGAGTTTTGGCAGCCTTTTCGCCCGTTAGTGATACAATGTGAAAGCCTAAATAAAGCAAAACCGAAATTACAATGGGTAATCCAAATCCCCCTTTGCGAATGATGGAACCCAAAGGAGCTCCAATAAAAAACATGACGAAACAAGCCACTGCCAAGGTTAGTTTTCGATGCCATTCTATTTTATGCCTAGCCCTAAGTTTTGTTAAATCATCATATTCAGATATTGAGTAGTCAATCATATTTTTAACTGCTCTAGCATTGTTTGTAGCATTGTTGATGGCTACACTTTTTTCAACTTCGGTAAAATGTGAATATAAATTAGAATCGGCCAAAGCAATAAGGTGGGGTTTGTAATTTTTCAGATAAATTGAATCGTTATCATTTTGCATCCATTGGCAATAGGGTTGTGCCATGGTTTTGATATAGGCCGTTTTTGCAGAAGCAACACTATCTAACGAATCGCTGTTGTGTCCAAGTTGAACAATATTTAGCATTTCAAAATGATGTTTAAAAAGGCTTTCATCTGTTCGGTTAAACTTAAAATTATTCAAATCAAAAGCTATTTGCTCTTGCGAAAAACTTGCTTTAGTATGAGGATATGAGTTATAATAACCATCCTGTTTTTCCATCTCTTCATACCTTGCTCCTTCGTATAACTTGAAAAATAAAAAGCGTTTATCCTCACTCATGCCCATGGTGCCATGTTTAGCAGTTATGATTACAGGGTACATGTTATTTTCACGCTGGTCGTAAATCATAATATCAAACATCTCTTGAGTGGTTTTGTCTTTTTTGCCCACTCGCATGGTAATACCCTCAATACCCGTATAAAAAACACCTTCACTGATTGCCAACGAGGGCTTTTTTTGCCTAACATCGTAAAGCAACGAACTGCGTTTTAGGTTGGCTTGAGGAATTAAAATGTTAGACACAAAAAAGGCAAATATTGAAATACCCACCATAACCACAATCATCGGTCTGAAGATTTTCATGGTGGATATACCTGCGGCTTTTGCAGCAACCAGTTCATAACTTTCTCCAAGATTCCCAAAGGTCATAATGGATGACAGCAACACTGATAATGGCAATGCCTGAGGTATTAAACTGGCCGAGAAATAAAACATGAGTTCTGCAATCAACGACCAATCAAGACCTTTACCTACAAGTTCATCCACATACAGCCAAACCACTTGCATTAGCAGGATAAACATAACTATTACAAACGTGGGGAAAAACGATTGCAAAAAACTACGGACAACTAAAACATTAAATTTCTTCATTCAATTTTATAAAAGCTTTTATTTGTGTGAAAAGTAAAAGCGATGCAAAATTCATCATTTAAACTTACAAACAAAGAATTTGAATTAATTCTCGATACGAAATATCCTCTACTCAAAAAAAATGCCATTGATAAAATACATCTGCATTTGCGCGAATTGGGCGAACAACTGAGTTCGAATACACTTGTTACAAGTAATTTATATTCAAGATCATTTAAAATAAGTAAAGGTGAAAACTATATGCTTCTGCCATATATGGTGCTTGATTTGCCCAAAATTGAAGGTAATAATTTTCCCATTCTGTGCCGAACCATGTTTTGGTGGGGTAAATATTTTTCGTTCAATGTATTTATTAGAAAAGACGCATACG